>JAPLFH010000026.1 GCA_026390815.1 Ignavibacteriales bacterium
TGCGCCGCTACCGGTTGATATTGTAGCACTCTCCTGTGAACCATATGCTGAATTTATTCCCCAGCCAAAATATTTAACTTCAGTTGTTCCCTGTTGATAAGCTAAATAATATTTACCGCCACCAGAACCATAAACTGTAAGCGAAGGACTTGTACTATTTGCATCTGTGTTAGGAACATTACCCCGGCTATAAACAGCAGATACATTATAGCTAGTGTTTATAGCAAATTCTTTTCCGGTAAATGCAGAAGTAGAGGTGGGCTTATGAATAACAAATGCGTATCCGTTTAATGCTGTTACAACAGGATTAGCATTGTAGCTGTAAGAGCTTATATAATCTACTAGGTTTCTCCATCTAAGGCTACCAAATTGATATTGTGCTAAATCTATTGATGGAAGATCACCACCACTTTGGTAAGTAATATAAATAAGATCAAGACCATCATTGGAGCAGGCAATGGAAGGGCACTTGGCATTACTGCCTGCAATGTTTACTTTTTGTTCAGCGCTCCAGGTTGCGCCTGCATCAGTGCTGCGGCAGTACCATATACTGCCCATCGATTCATAAACCATATGAAGATAGTTATAACTATCCGCTACTATTTTACGCTGGCTGGTGGTGGATAAACCTGTTGTAACTCCGGATAGAAGGTGGGCTTTAAATGTTGCCGAAAGAGTCATATTACCTGAAGGAGTAATTGTTCTTGGATTTGTTGTATTTCCATCGCTCCAAGTCAAAAATCTGAATCCTGTTGGCGGGACTGCTTCTAAAGTTATTGGGCTTGATCCTTCAAGATATCCCCCATTCCATGAAGATCCAATATTTGTTCCATTTACTTTATATGAACCACCTGAACCCGTTTCTATATATTGAGCTGTGGGTAAAGAAACAGTAAATATTTGTTTTACAATTGCACCATAAGAATCACCGGACGAATTATAAGCAGTAAATTTATATTGTCCGGAAGAGATTGTAATATCGGAATTATTAGTGCCATATGGAGCAGAAGCTACTGATTGCCAGGAACCACTAACATTTTTATATATACGATATTCTGATGGTGAATTTATCTCTATGTAATAACTAGAATAGTTTTGAGGTGTCCAAGAAATTCTCATTTGACTTTGAGAAATATTGGATAAAGCAGGGTTTGTAATCTGGGATGATCTCATTTTATGAGAAGGAATACTTGTTAGATCAGAAAACATAAAGAAATTTACATCAACCACGGATGATCGGGATTCAGTTGGAATTCTTATCTTAAATTCATTTTCAAAATTAGTTATGGTATTAAAAAAAGAATTGGAAAGACTACGCATTGATTCAAAGACCGTATTAGAATAACCGGAAAGGTCATCATTATCACCATTATTATAATTTGTAATTTCGAAATTGCCTCCACTATAACTATCGTATAAGCCCCAGAGGTAGCAACTAATTGCTGCTTTCATTGGTTCTCCACCCTGAGCATAGCGAATGTTACCATAGCGTAATCCTGGTCTAAATGGCGCATATTCCGTATTATCATCATTATATTGTACAACATAAATGTCATCACCATAAATTTTATTAATGTAATTTCTTGCAGCAAAACAATAAAATATAGCCCAACCTTCTGCTAAATTTTCATCTTTAGTTGCCCAATTTAACATTTCATTATTCCACATCGTTAAATGAATATAATGACCATATTCATGGGTAATAGTAGAAATTTCAGAATAATCCGGATCGATAGTAATATAATTAAACCAGCCGTCATTTAGGTTCCAGTCTACACTGAACTGACCGGCTATACCGGATGGTAGGTTGGAGTTATAAGTTTTTACAGGAGCAATTGTGAATGGAAGACTTCCTGCATAACGCTGAATTACGAATTCGCGTGCTAACTCCAAATAACGAGGTATAGAACCATCTTCTTTGTTTATTATACCGTTTTGATTAACAACTATATTGCTGCTGCTGCCGTTTATATTTGCCACAACACCTTGTGATTCATTGAAATAATTTGTATAACCATTTGGACCCCAGGAAATATATCCATCAGCAGGTGCAGGAAGATAAGCGGCATCGTTTGCTGTGTTAACTATTACAATAGCCTGATTATAAGCGCTTAAATCACCAGTAAAAGAAAAATTGAAATTAAAATTCCCCTGCTCATCCAAAATATCATAATTAACATTTATTTGATGGGTTGCTATTGGATGATACCAAGTACCAGGGGTACTTGAATTTCTAAACCATAAAGCAACTCCGTTTCCATAAAGTCCTTTTCCATTTCCGCCAATAGGATCAATTATTATTCGACCACTAATGTTGATATTATAATTCATCGATAAAAGAAGATTTGAATTCCCACTAACAAGAGTAATATCTTTTCCAACTTCTTTCGGCTTAAGATTTGATTTTTCTCTTGGATCAAGTATAGATATATCGTTGTCTGTTTTCTTAATTTTAAAGTAACGATAGTAATTTTGTTTATAACCTTCCGGCGCAGTTGGAACTGAGATATCAAAACTTACATAGGATATTTCACTGTCAGTAAGTTTAATTGAAACAGTATTGTCTTCAGAACCCTGTTTTGAAAGATTAATATTTTTTGTAATTAATTTTAAATCAATATCAGAAACAGAATTTGGAGCGCTTATTTTTAATATACCATCAAAAGCTTCCTTTGCTCTCACAATATACTCTATAACGGCAACATCATTTACTTTGTTATAGCTTTTAATGGTTACTCCTTTTATATCCAGAAGTTCTTTAAGCTTAAGATTTGTGCTGTAGATATTTGAAAATGAAAAAAGCATGAAGAAGATATAAAAGAACAGTTTAGTGCATAAATTTTGCATATAAAAAAATCCCCCAAAAAAATATTTAATAAAATTTGTATCTTTAGGTGCAAACTAAAAGGACGCATCATACGCACTTCTTGTGTGTGAATGATAAAAGGTTGCAAGCCTTACCTGTTTGTTTTCGTTATACCTCATACAGTGTTACCGCATTGTATGAGGTTTTATTTATAGCTTTTCCACTCCTGTAATCTGTTTAATAATTAGTTTATTTTTGAGAGAATATAAAGATGCCTGAAACCAGCTTGACCTGAAGCTGCAACCTGACTGCTTCCAAAAACTATTGCTTTTTCATCCGGGCTCCAGTTTGGTGCTAATTGTACAGATCCATATTCCGATTCATCATTTGTATTAACATCAAGTATTGTTTTTGTTAATGTAGAAGATTCTATAATACCAACTTCACTATTATCATTGGTTACAAATCCGTATGCATTATCAGGAAAGCAGCAGTACAGTATTTTTGAACCATCATGATTATATCTTAACCACAAACCTGTTCTTATGTAGGAAATATTGAAACTGATATCAAGTGTATCAATCTTTTGCTTTTGAAGGGAAATGATTCCAAGCTTAGGTGGCTTAGCATGATCAAGCTGTCCAACACAAAGGGAGATAGGAATAAGAAGTGTGTCACCGTTTGGATGAATATCGAATCCATGCAGTGTTTCCCACCAACCTGCTGTTGATAAATAAGGGAATAATAACGAGTCTTTATTAGTAATCTTATCGTATAAATAATACCCGGCAGTTTTAATAGTATTATCCCCATATTTATAATAAATAATTTTGTTATCATCATTTGGATAATAACGGGCGCTAGCAACGTTATAATTATTATCATAAATTAATTGAAGTTGTTTGGTTAATACATCATATTCATAAAGAGCGCCCGCTGAAACGCCCCCAATATGAGCCTCAACCAATAATATTTTTGTACCTAAACTATTTGCATCTATATAAGTCCATGGTTGCGATGTAGTATCAGGCTCTAGTCTTTTATCTTCTGCAACATTATAACCATTATCAACAATAAATTGAGAAAAAGGTTGTATAGCAAATATTGTGTTTCCTCTCCAGACTGCCATATAGAAATTTCCACTTCTATTGGGATTCGAAAACTTTATTTCTTTCAAGTAAGGATTAATTGGATATTTGTGTGGGTCTGTAGGTCCATCGCTGCAACTTAATCCTACTAATAAAAACAATGGTAGGATGAGCTTTGATATTATATTTTGTTTCATACGAATTCCTTTTATTTTGTATTTATTTTTATCGTCGTCCAATATGGATAAGCCCATACCTTTCAATCCCGTTTTCATATCTGTAGCCAACAGCTACACAAATATTCCCTTTTATTTCAATTTTATATAATAAATCTCTATTGTCTTCCAGTTCATTAAATCGCTGCCAGGTTATTCCGCTATAATGCCAAACTCTTCCAAATGCTCCGCAAGCAATAATATCATTTACATCATTTCCTCTTACGCCTACCATTCCCCAATCCTGGATATTCCCTTTCCATATTGCTTGTGCGGTTCCATCTGTCTTTATTTCAGAACGATATAAATCAAACCAGGTAAGAGTAAAAAGTTTCTTATTCTTTAACCAAACACTTTTGATAGCACCTGAAATAAAATCTGACCTGTAGTTGAAAAGGTTGTTTTCTTCTTCGATTATTTTTTGGAAGGCTCCATCTTTACTTTTTAATAAAACCGATGGTTTAAAATCTCTATAACCAGCAATAAAGATATTTTGCTCATCTCCATAAATATCTAATAAATCTGAGGTTGTTCCGCTTTCTATTTTTTGCCAGCTCCCATTTTGATAATGGGCAATATTTCCACTGTTTCCGACTATATAGAAATCCTTACTACTTTTGCCCCATATTTTGTTGGCATCAGATGGAAACGATATATTTAGAGGAATTGATTCAAGACCATTACCAGTCCAATGAATAAAACCTCCTATCAAAATATCTTTATCATTAAAAACAAATATTGATTTCAAATGAGCAAGTGATGGATTTCCCTGATAAAAGTAATAAACTTTTTCAAACTTCCAAGCAACTCCATTCCATTTGGCAAGATTGTAAAAAGTGGGATCAGGATTACCAAGTGAATCTTTAAGATAAATTTCACCTACAGCCCAGATATTATTTTCATCTATAATAGCAACATCAAAAAGCACACTTGTTTCATCGCCAAAGGTAAAAGTTTGCCAGGTAAAGTTATGGCTGGTAGTATCCAATGTAGTTGCTGTTGCCTTTGGGCTGCCTCCCGTTATAACACCACTGGTTTTTATTAATGCTTGGTAAGCATAGCTTTTGTTTGGCAGAAGGGAATCATCTACTATGGTTGTATCCGCTGTGTTTAATAAAAAACTTTTTACTTCTTTATCATCTCGCTTAAGTATAAGGCTGCTGCCCGCTGCTCCGCTTATCTTCAGCCACGCTTCTGTGCAGGATACATCTTCAATAGATAAGGAAATGGTTTTTGTCCCATCAGGTTCTGTTGTATTACAGCTTAGCATTGCAGTAATTAAAAATAAAAGCAGTATGCTCATAATTTTATTTTTCACCATAAGCATAAAAGTTTTCTTTTTCATTTTTATTTTCCTCTTTGGTTATACTTTAATTTTAATCCAAAGAAATATTAACAAATTTATATGGAAGAAAGTAGAATGTAGTTGAAGATTTTTAACCGCCACAATTGAACAATTCCTCAGATGTTCCAGAATAGTATTTTTCAAACCATATAATGATTAACAAAAATTGTGCGAAAGAATTTTTATAGCACAATTAAATGTTTTACAAATTTATTACTCAATTTAAGTAGCATTTACAGGTTAAAATGACCGCTTTAATTTAGCCTGGAAGTGAACCGTTAAAGATATTTTTAGGCTATCACTTTTTATAGTAGCTCTGTTAAGTATTGTAAAGAGGATTTATTGTGAAAAATATTTTTCTCTTTAGACTTCTCCGTACTATTGACTTTTTCCTTTTTTAAGCGGTTAGGCTTTTAAGTAAGAACCTCTGTGCCTTTATAACCAATTGTACTATTCTAAAATTCTCCATAGGGAAAAAATGGACCGGGGAATTGTTTTGTAAGAATTATTATCGGCAGGATTTTGATAAGCGCTGTTTATGAATATTTATCTAAACACAGTAGTGTTACATCAGAAGTCAAAAGGAAATTAGATCAATTATTCAATATTCACCGTCTCACGGTTGACGTTTCACATCTGACACCACACCTGTGCGATTCATCTCATTTTAGATGGAACTTATTTTTAACTTATTTACGTTAATAATATTATATAAGATATAAGGTTAGAAATGGAAATTATAATAATTTTCAGCAGTTGGGCAGTGCTTTTATACTTCATCCGTCTAAAAAGAGAATTAAGCGAATATAGAAAATATTTCCGTCAACATGACGATATATACGTTCCTTCTTACAAGGAATTAGCAGAAACAAATCATTGGAGTATTGAACTGGCAAAATATCTTTCATCCCAGGTAAAGGGAGATACATTAAAAAAAGCGATTTTAATTATCCCAACTTTTAGAAAAAGGCTGAATGAAATTGGAATGGTAATAATTGGCAAACGAGATTAATTACTAAAAATTCTTCAACAATTTAAACGAACAATTAAAATATTCATTCCTGATTGTAATTCTTTATATTTCTAATTCTCTTATAAGCACTGCTCCTTTTGTCATCAATCGATTATATAAAAACAAATCCAATATTCCTAGAAGAAGTAAAATTATAACAATTTCTGAAATCAGCCCGACATCAATTTTAATAGCAGAATAAACAACGATAACACCTAAAATTGTACTTGCCAAAATATTTATTACAACATTCATATTCTGCTTTATCGGTTTATATTCATTATCCCAAATGAGTTTCGGGAAATTCAAATCAAGCAAAAGTCCAAGAAAAGATGTAAATAAAATTCCCAGAAAAGATATTGCGATTGAAAGCAGAATGATTAAAAAAGATAATTTTAGAATTACTCCCGCCGTAACAGCTATTAAGAAAAGTCCAATACTGCTAATAATAATTCCGGAAAATAATTTACCAATGATTTGGTTTTTATAAGCTAATGGTAAATATTTATTCACAAAGAAAGTGCTCCCTTCTCGGGAGACTGCGGAAGCTGTAATTCCATTTGAAGCAGAGATAAATAAACCAACCAACAATGACGCAGCTATTATTATGTTATCTGATCTGTTCGCTTCAAGCAACGAGCGTATACCACCCAAACCGCCGCCATCTACTCCTGAATATCCAATGAATAAAAGTATTGGCCACATAAAGTTAACCAGCACGCAGTTAATAAAGAATGCTGGCGTACGGAACAGAATTTTTATTTCCTTTAAAGTGTAAGATTTAATAAAGGAATTTTTTAGAGATGTTTTTAATAATTGGTTACTTTTGGGGGATTTTTTTTCCGAATAAACTTCTGATCCTCCAACTGCTCCCTTCAAGTACATCGATTCCCCAATAAATAAAAATGCTATAACAAAGATTGAATTAATTGCAAAAAAAGAAACAAGTGAAAGGAAACCTTCTGTGCTTGAACAATAAAGCAGCGTTTTTGTTGCCATCTTTACAGTCGGAAATATTTTAGCCACAATATCAGCAAATGTGTTATTTCCACTTGTTAACAGATTGAGCGCTTTCTCCGGATGATCCGACACATTCAAATAATTGGTTATAAAATAATTTAAAATAAGTACAAGCCCGATTCCGATAATTGCCGCAACAATTCTAAACTGATCTTTCTTTTTTGTAAGATTAGAGAATTGCATTATGAACATAACAATTACTGCCGCAATGATTAGTGGGATAATCGGAACTGAGAGAAGAAGAAGAAAACTGTGTAAATAATAAAGCAATCCACCGGAGCTTTTAATTCCAAATGCAATTATTAATGGAAGAAGAAACATTGCAACAGTTAAATATTCATAAATAAGAGTAACACAAAACTTTGCTGATATTATTTGTGCTGGTCTTAAAGGAAGAGGTAAAAGTTTATCAATATCCTGCGCGAAATAAAAAATGTTAATGACATAAAAAATTCCAAACACAAGAATTAATACACTGATTGAAGTAAATCCGGTTGCCAGCAGCACACCTTCCTGATGAATTGGAAAAAACAGATCGTACATGGTTGCGGTTGAAGTACCAATTCCAATTACCATTGGTAAAACACTTATCACAATAAGAATCAAATATAAAATGTTTTTTTTATTTGGTTTCTTGCCTGAGCCAAAGGTTGACCAACTGTTTTTAAGTAATATTTTGGTGAGTGAAATAAATTTTCTCATAATCCTTTTTATCCGCACTTATCAGTTTAATCCGCGTAATCCGTGTTCTATCTCTTTAACTGGTTTGGCAAAAGTTCCTCGCTGATCATTCCGCATTCTCAGTCAACTCCAAAAACATTTTTTCTAAAGATTCATCAACTTTAAAATGTTCTCGCATTTTATCAATCGTTCCAAAGAAAAGAAGTTTTCCTTTGTTAATAACCGCAACTCTATCGCAGATCTTTTCCGCAACTTCAAGAACATGAGTGGAGAAAAAAACAGTTCTATTCTTCTGTGCGTATTCCCGCAGGATTTCCTTTAAAGTAAAAGAGGATTTTGGATCAAGCCCCATCATTGGTTCATCAAGAATCCAAATTTGCGGATCGTGAATTAATACACCAATTACAACAATTTTCTGCCTCATACCATGTGAGTAACTTTGAATTTTATCATTCAACGATTGTGTCATTTCAAACTTGCCAGCAAACTCCTCAATTTTTTTCTTACGCTCCTGAGTAGAAACATCATACATATCAGCCATAAAGTTTAAATACTCTATACCCTTCAGACGCAAAAACATATCGGGGCTATCCGGAACAAAACCAATCAAGCTCTTTGCCTCAAGCGGTTTTACTTTGATGTCAATTCCATTTAATTTTATTTGTCCACCATCAGGATTAAGAATACCGGTAATAAGTTTAATAGTTGTGGTTTTTCCGGCTCCATTTGGTCCCAAAAAACCAACAATCTCACCATCCGGAATGTTGATGGATAAATCATCAACGGCTTTTACTTTTCCGTTATAGCTCTTGCTAACATTAATAAGGTTGATCATTTGAAGAGATCCAATAATTATTAAATGCAAAAATATAGTTGGGGAAGGAAATAAACTAATTGTTCAGGAAAACAGTAATGACATATTTTGAGAATATGTCATTACCAAAAAGGATTACCCAGGCAGTACTTCAATAGATGGATGGATTTCTCTACGCAATAAATTTTCAATTGCAGAAAGTGTACCGCTGATTGAACTTGGGCAAGAACCGCAGGCTCCCTGGTAACGAATCATAAGAGTGTAGCCATCAATTCCAAGTACTTCAAGTCCACCACCATCTCCCGCCAAAGCGGGGCGAACGCGTTGATCTAAAAATGAATTAATTTTTTTAAGCAGTTCACCTTCTTCTACGGTCCCTGGTTTTTCAATTTCTTTTTCTTCAGGAATCAAAGATTTATCGAAACCTTGAATGAACTCAATAAATGGTCTTTGAATTTTTCCCCAATCAAGACTTGCATTTTTTTCGACAGTAACAAATTTATCCATGTAAAAAACTGATTCCACACCATTTATTTCAAAAATTCCTTTGGCTAAAGGATCGTTTTGAGCAGCTTCTTTATTCTTATAATGACGCGTTTCACTTTTCAAAAGTTTCTCATTTAAAATAAATTTTAGCGCCTGGGGATTGGGCGTTAAATCAACATCCTGAACTCGTAACATTGTACCTCCAATTAATCACACTTGCTCTTTCAAAAATTCTTTCTATAAAAATAATAGGATGATTTTACATCTACAATACAATTAACCGTACTTTCACAATGAAAATTCAATCCTTCTTTACTCAACAAATTCCGTTTTATCAAAACTTGAAGATTTTTAAGATAAAACTATTCCCGGCGGCTTCTACCTGAATTCCGGTTATCAATAATCAGAACAAATTCTCCTTTTAAGTTTTGCTTTTCTGCTAGCTCTAAAACATCGGCAACAGTTCCTCTAAAAAATTTTTCCGTTTCCTTTGTCAACTCAAAAGCAAGAACAACTACAGTATTAGGATTAAATGTTTTGGCAATATCTGAAAGCAATGTTTTTAATCGGTACGGTGTATCAAGAAGAATAAGAACCTCGTTTATATTTTTCAGTTTGAACAATTCCAGCCGGCGTTCATCTTTTTTGGGAGAAAGCCATCCGTAGTAATAAAATTTTTCGATTGAAAGTCCCGATACTGTAATTGCCGGTAAAAGCGAATTAACACCCGGCACAGGCACAACATCAATTCTATAACCAAGACACAAATCCACTAAATGATGACCCGGATCTGAGAACAGCGGCGTTCCGCAATCAGAAATAAGTGCGGCGGATTCTCCATCCAAAAGTCTTGGAATAATTTCCTCCGCCGATTCTTTTTCATTATGTTCGTTTAAAGAAACTAATTCCTTTTCAATTTTATAATGGGATAAAAGTCTACGCGCTTCCCTAAACTCTTCGCAGATGATGAAGTTAACCGATTTAAGCGTTTCTATTGCACGAAGCGTAATATCGCCATAGTTGCCAATTGGAGTTGAAACAAGATAGAGTTTGCCCGTCATACAGTCCCTTCCGCTTCCCCTTGGGGGGAGTTAGAGGGGGCTTTGAATCCTCTGTAAGTATCAAATTTAGAGTTGTATAAAACAATATTCATATTCTCATCGCGTAAAGTACCGCCGCTTGGATAGAGATAGAAATCAGAAATTGTTGCTGTTTCTTCAGACACAAGCTGCCCGTTTTTTGTATAGAACTTAACACGATAAAATCCAAGATTGTAATCTGTACGCTTAAGCTGTTCTAAAAGATTTTCTTCGGAATAGATGTAAATATCATTCATATATTTTATTACAAAATTGCAAGATTACATGATTGCAAAATTGAATTTTATTTTAATAGCTCCTTCAGTTTAGTTTGGAGATTATCAATTGGGATCTTACTTCTTTCTCCGGTTTTACGGACTTTTAATTCAATCATCTGTTCTTTCAAACCTTTTTCTCCAACAATAATCTGAACTGGCATTCCTAAAAGATCAGCATCATTAAATTTGAATCCTGCAGAAGCATCAGACCTGTCATCAAACAAAACATCATAGCCAAGCGATTTGATATCACCGTATATTTTTTCTGAAGCTTCAACAACACTCGCATTTTTCATATTCAATGCAACCAAATGAATCTGGAATGGCGCCAGCAGTTTATTCCAGATAATTCCTTTTTCATCATAATTCTGTTCTATATAACAAGCTATAACCCGTTCAAGTCCGATTCCATAACTTCCCATAATTATTGGATGCTCTTCACCATTTTCATTAGTGAACATTGCTCCAAGAGCTACTGTATATTTTGTCCCGAGTTTAAAAATATGTCCAAGTTCAATCGCTTTGAAAACATCCAGCTTTGAATTGCAGCGCGTACAAGTTTCTCCAGCTTCAACAATACGTAAATCAAAATATTTGCATCCTGGTACATCGCGTACCATGTCTATTCCACCAATGTGGTAATCATTTTTATTCGCTCCGCTGAAAAGATTATTTGCTTCTTTCAATCTTAGATCAGCAATAATCTGATGTTTAAATTCAATTGGACCAATCGAACCAGCATCTGCACCGGTGATTTCTTTCAGCTCTTCCGGATGGGCGGGGCGAACCGTACCACCAAGTATTGCTGTAAGTTTGGTTTCGTTCACTTCATCATTACCAAGCATTAAAACCAAAACCGGTTTTTCATTGTGAATATAAACTCTCGACTTTGCGCATTGGGTTTCATCAATTTTTAAGAACGCGCAAAGCTCATCTATACTTTTAACATTTGGTGTGTAAATGTCTTCAACCCGTTTACTTTCAGAATATCTTGGTGCAGCATCAACTTTTGAATTTGCCACCTCAACATTAGCCGCATAACCACAGCTTTCGCAGTAGGCAACTGTATCTTCGCCGGCTTCTGACTTAACCATAAACTCTTCGGAGCCGCTGCCGCCCATCGCTCCGCTTGATGCACCCACAACAAAATATTTTATTCCGCATCTATCGAAAATTTTTCTGTATGCCTTATCGTGCTTGTTATACGATTCATTTAATCCTTCCTGGGTAGTATCAAACGAGTAAGCATCTTTCATCAAAAATTGTCTTCCACGGATTACACCGCTCTTTGGGCGCGGTTCGTTTCTGAACTTAGTTTGTATCTGATACCAAATCTGCGGTAAATCTTTGTATGATTTCAAAACTCCTTTGGCATGGAAAGTCATAATTTCTTCGTGTGTAGGAGCTAAAACATAATCTCTGTTTTTAATATGAAATAAAATATCGCCAAAAGATTCAACACGGTTTGTCTGCTGCCAAATTTCAATTGGACTTAGCGCCGGCAGATGAAATTCCTGTCCGCCGATTGCGTCCATTTCCTCACGAATAATTTCAGAAACTTTTTTAACTACTTTGTAACCAAGTGGTAAAAAAGAATAAATTCCAGCCGCAACCATTCTTACCATTCCGGTCCTAAGCATTAAAATGTGGCTTGGAATTACAGCATCGTTAGGCACTTCTTTAAGTGTTGGAATAAAAGATTTACTAAGTTTCATAATACCAGATTTTTATTGAAAATGATGTCAAAAATAATGAAATGAGAGGCTAATTCAAAAGAATGTAATTACTATAATATATAATTTGAGTTGGTTTATTTGTTATTGGATTTTAACCGATTTAAAAAAGCGATGAATTTGACACGACCTTTTTGAATTAAATAAACTATTTCATAAAAACTAATTTGGCGGATTTTTCAAAGGTCTTTCCATCCTCCAAAGATTTTGCAGAAAGACGGTAAAGGTAAATTCCACTTGAAACCTGTTCTCCAGAACAATTCCTACCATCCCACACAATTTCTTTGTATCCATCTGAAATAATATCTGAAACCAATGTTCTAATTTCCCTGCCCATCAAATCATAAATTTTTAATTCAACAGATGATGATTTTGGAAGAACATATTTTATTGTTGTACTTGGATTAAAAGGGTTTGGATAATTCTGAAATAAGAAATAATCACGATACGCAATATCCATTTTGGCAACATCGGATATGACCTGAACTTCCTTTAAAGGAATTAAATTGTTCTTATCGAAAGAGAACTGAGTTGGTTCATTGTTAAATTTGAAAAAGAAGGATTGCTCCCGCAAATCATTAAAAACTTTTATTACAGTATCTCCCGAAGCAGTGCTAAATGTTAATTCGATGGGCATAGTAAAAACAGAGCGGTTTGTTTGAACTTGGGTAATATTTAGATTGACAATATAATTACCATTTCCTTTGTCACTGCTCCAGTTTACAATGTAAACAGGATAACCTGTATCATAAATCCATTGATCAAAAAACCATTGATGGTTTGAGCCGGTTCTATTATTGACAATTGAAAGAAAATCTTCTGTAGAATAATTGCCGTAACTAAAAGTATTAAAAATATCATTTATAATATTGTTAAAAACAACATCACCCGTAACAGCTTTTAGCATTGATAGTACGATGGAACCCTTGGTATATATTGCTAATGTATAGTAAGGATATGGCGGGTCATATAATTTACCCGAAAAATCATTTAGGTGTTCAGGCTGTATGTTAATGTCCCGAAATAAATTTTTATTTAAAACAGCACTTAGATATAGATAAGATGCATAATCAGCAAAAGCCTCATTAAGCCAAACATCTTTCCAATCAGCGGCACTTACAAAATTACCCCACCATTGATGAGCTATTTCATGTGCCATTATAAATGTTGTGTCGCAATTAAAAAATTGTTCTCTAGACAATTGTGTGAAAGTTTGATTTGACATCCCAACAGCCTGAAACTTGTTCATCGAAACCAAACTGTAAATATCAAATGGATATTTCACAAAAATATTTGAATAGAAATCAATTATTCGCTTTGCATTCGTATACTGGCATTCTAAGTTATTTAAAATGTTTAAAGAATCCTTTTGCCACATATAATAGTCAATTGCAATATTTCTATTTAAGCTGGAATCTACTTCTAACAAACATTTAATAGAGGAATATTGTGATATACTAAAAGCAATAGTATTTACTTTTAAAGGATAGTCTTCCCGCCATTTAAACGTTTTAGTACCATCTGAATTATTTATAATACTTTGCAGAGTACCGTTTGAAACCGCAAAATAATCCGGTGGTACTTTCAGAATCATTTCAACTGTTGCTTTATCGCCTGGTTCATCCTTACAGGGCAACCAATACCTTGTATCAGACGGTGTTGAGAAAGTATAAGCAGTTGGAACTTCATTATTAGCAGATTGTGGATTAAAAAAATATCCTGTATATGCTTTACTCAAAGTTGTGTGATTGTAGTATATTTTAATATTTATCGTATCAGCCCAAATATTGCCTGTTACTGGCAGCGCTATATAATTATTATTGTATGCATAGCTTGTTTTTGTTTGATTTAAATTGATAGAGTCAACTTGTAGATTAACTGCATTTATTCTTATGCTGTCCAAACCAACATAATTAATTTTTATTCTTATATCTGTTACACCCCCAAATACAGGTTTGTTTGTTTTGAATGATTCAGTAACATCTAAATCAATTTTATAATTAATTACATCATAAGGTTGATATAATGATTTTGAAACTATTGAAAAATCGTGGCTGGGCATATTTTGTAATTTATATTGCAAGTATTCGGTAATCTGAGGATATAGAATAGATTGCAACACAAAAGGAAGAAGTAACCAAATGCATTTTGTACTAAATTTCATAACCTAAATAAATTACCGGTTTATTATTTTAACTACAAAAATAAAATTAAGTCGATTCCTGATGAACTTTTACCACCTTGTAAACCATATCGTGCGGTCTAACCTGCTGTTCGCAAATAAAGGTAACTCTTCTTCCCTTTTCAGCTTCAGTAATTTCTATTTCTTCATCAAGAATTCGGTCAAGTTTAATTTCAATAACACCGGAAGTTTTTCCTATGATTATAATGTCGTTTCCAATTTCCAACTTGCCGGATTCAATTTGTATGAATGCTGCTTTAGGCTGCTTAAAATAATTGATCACTTTGCCCACGTACTCTTTTCTGGTTGTCGCTATGCTGCCATCGGTTAGCGTATATTCTTCCGAACTTGGAATGTTAAAATAAAATCCGGAAGAAAATCCCCGGTTATAAACTTTCTTTAATTCTTCAAGAAATTCTTTTTTAATTTCTTCTGTTAATTTGTTTTCTGGGGATCCATGCCTTTGACAAAAATAAAGATCAATCGCTTTCCTGTAAACAGAAACTACTTTGGCAACATACTCGGGACTTCTTTTTCTTCCTTCAATTTTGAAAGAATCGATTCCTGCTTCAATCAACTTATCAAGAAACTCTATTGTACAAAGATCTTTTGGAGAAAGTATATAATCTTCACCAATGATCATTGATTTATCAATTTCCTTATCATAGACTACATATTCACGGCGGCAGGGCTGGATGCACTCGCCCCTGTTGGCGCTCTTTCCAAACAGATGATGACTCATAAAACATCTGCCGCTTACAGCAATGCACATAGCACCGTGAACAAATGCTTCAATTTCCAGATCGGTGCTAGCTCTGATTTTTTTTATTTCTTTAAGTGATGATTCTCTTGCCAGCACAATTCTTTTTGCGCCTAAATTTTTGTAGAAATTTGCTGCTGCCGAATTTGAAATTGAAGCCTGAGTTGAAATGGCAAATGGCATTTTGTATTCAATACACTTTTGGATAACGGATAAATCCCAGCAGATAACCATATCAATTCCAGCACTTTTAGCAAGTTGAATAATTTCGTCCAGCTCGACCAGCTCTTCTTCAAAAACAATTGAGTTTAATGTTAGATAAGTTTTAACATTGTTTTCCTTGCAGTATTTTGCAATGTCAACTAAATCACTTGAAGTGAAATTCTTGGCTTTTGCGCGCATGTTTAATTTATCGGTTCCAAAGTACACAGCATCTGCACCGCTATTAACAGCAGTTGTAAGCATTGTCCAATCACCGGCTGGTGCCATCAATTCGGGTTTTTTCATTCCTGTTTCTTTCAATAATTTTGTTATAAATTTAACTGTAATTTGGGAGAAATAACAGGCAACCAATAAAGCACCAAATAACAAAATCCAAATAACAAAAATCAAATTACAAGTGAATTACTACCGCCTACGAAGGCGGTAGCTTCGTTTTCGTCTAAAGGACGACTAAAGGTTTATTCTGAAATCTTAAAATCTCCATCCTCTCGTTCCAATTCTTGATTTTCTATATACTGCATTATTATTTCATCTGT
>JAPLFH010000027.1 GCA_026390815.1 Ignavibacteriales bacterium
CCCGTGGCTGTCGTATAAGAAAATGAACTCATTAAATAATCTGTGTACAGTTCTAAGAGTTCTTTTTTCATCGCATACCTCTGATTTTTGTCACCAGAAATTTAATACCTTTCTTTCTCTTTGCGTAAGGTGAGTTATTAACTTTATTCCGCGATTTTCTTACGATGGTTTAAAAGATTTATTGAAAGAGCAGATTAAAATTCATTCTGATAAATCAGTTTTGAATTTCTTAAAACAATTCTTACCAGATAAACTGTGTGCTGTTCTGTTCAATCTTTCCGGAGTTGATGAAGAAAGGAAATTTTATTCAATCACCAAAGATGAAATGGAGAAACTGGCAGCTTACTTTACAAATTACAAATTAAACTTTACCGGTGTAAAAGGATTTAAGCAGGCAGAAGCTACCGCCGGCGGAATACCACTTGAAGAAGTCCGCTATCAAACGATGGAATCCAAACTTCAATCAGGATTGTTTTTTGCGGGAGAAATTCTTGATGTTGATGGTTTGATCGGTGGTTATAATTTTCAATGGGCGTGGAGCAGCGGATATGTAGCAGGCAAAGCAGCGGCACTTAATTGCTGATTGAGGATTTGAGATTGCGGATTGAATAGAAGAGATTAATGATTAAGAACTGGGAACTGGTAATTAGGAATTTGAGAATTGTTTTGTATCGTTAAATTTCAATTTATTAAAACCTCATTTCAAATCCTGTATTCTGATTTCCGAATTCTAATTTCCAGTTTCAATTTTCCGATTCCTATTAAATTAAATTTTCTTTGTATCTTTGAACATACAAAACAGTACTCCAATAAATTAAATTATTGATGAATAACTTTTTAATTAAAAATAAAACTCAGATCAAAATTGTAATTCTTTTACTTTCCTTTTCACTTCTATATATGTTTAAGGGAATTGGGTCTTCACTGAATCAGCAGGTAGAAAATGTTTTATATGCAGTTGGTGGTGCAAAACAACCTGATACTAATATTGTAATAATTCATATAACTGAAGAGGACATACAGAATTTTGGTGCCTGGCCTCTTAAAAGAAATTACTATGCTCTTCTGATTAGTCAGCTTACTTCTCTTAATGTAAAAAAGATTGGTCTGGAAATATTTCTATCCGAAAAGCTCACTTCGCAATCAGTTTACAATGAATTGCTGAATTCGGAAATCCAAAAATCGGGAAAGGTTATTCTATCTTCGGTTGTAAATGATTTTAATGCTGAAACCAGGAATGCAAAAATTATTTTCCCGGAACCCAAATTATTATTCCCAGGTTTCAACAGCGGGCATCTTTCATTTATAGAAAATGGCGGAGTTGTCATTCCACTTCGGATAAAAGATGGAAAAGCGATTGAGCCTTCTTTTTCTTTTGCATTAAGCGGGATGAATAAAAAATACAATGATATTTCTAAAATCAAAATAAATTTTATTTCATCATGGCTTAACTTTAAGAATTTTTCATTGCTTCAATTTTTCCGAATGGTTGAAAACAATGATACAGCTTTAAAATCCCTCCAGGGAAAAATTGTTATCATTGGTGTAAGCGATCCGCTTATAGCACGAATGATAACAACAAACTTTGATGAAAAACTTCCCGGTGTGGCGCTGCATGCTTTCGCAATAGATAATCTGCTCAACAACCGTTATATCAAAACCAACTACAATTCAATTTCTGCCTTCCTGATCATTTTACTTCTTTCTGCGTTTGTGTTAATAGGAATAAAGCTAAAGTTGTTATATAAATATTTTGCGCTGCTGCTTCTTTTCCTTTTGTTCAGCTTCATTCTTTTTAACTTTTTCTTTGTCGAGATTTATTATGCTCTCTTTGTTATTCCCTTTTTCTTGCTGGCAGTAGTAGATTTGTTAGCCTTTGTAGTTGAAAGAAAATCATACCTGGTTGGAATCCTGAATGAAACCGCATTGCTTAAAAAAGCTATGGAATTAAAGGAATCGCAGTTGATAAGACTACAAAATGAAATGAAGGTTTCCGGAGAAAATGCCTCACAAGAGATGAAGGAAAAGATTGCCGGATTGCAAACCGAAATTGATGATCTGAAAATACGACAATCAGATGAACTTCCTGTTCCCGCTTTGGATGAAACTCTTGAAGCAAATAATTTTTATGGATTGATTTACAAAAGTAAATTAATATCTGCCGCTGTTGAAACAATAAAAAAAGTTGCTCCGGAGAATGCAACAGTACTTATTTTGGGTGAGAGTGGAACGGGAAAGGAATTAATAGCCCGGGCAATTCACACCTTAAGTAAAAGAAGCAGTGGGAATTTTGTGGCGGTTAATTGTGCAGCTCTGTCAGACACGCTTCTGGAAAGCGAATTGTTCGGTCATGTTAAAGGAGCGTTCACAAATGCCGTAGCAGATAAAATGGGAAGATTTGAAGCGGCAGATAAGGGAACAATATTCCTGGATGAAATTGGAGAGACTTCTGAAAATTTTCAGGTTAAATTACTGCGGATTCTTCAGAGTGGTGAGTTTGAGAAAGTTGGTTCTTCTAAAACAGGAAAAACAGATGTTCGTGTAATTGCAGCTACAAATAAAAACCTGGAACAGTTGATAAAAGGAAAAAAGTTTAGAGAGGATCTTTATTACCGATTAAATGTAATTAAAATTCAATTACCGGCATTGCGTGAAAGGAAAGATGATATTCAAATAATTGCAAATCATTTTCTATCAGGTGAGCCGGAAAAATTTGTGCTTTCCAAAGCAGTTCTTGAGCAGTTGATTTCTTACGAGTGGAAAGGAAATGTAAGAGAACTTGAATCGGTGATAAAGCGGGCAATAATTTTCGCCAGATCTGCAGGTAGAAAAATTATTAAACTAAATGATCTTCCACCAGAAATGGTTCCGAAAGAGAAACTGAACCTGGAAGAAATTATTCTTGATTCTTTAAGGGAAAAGAATTTTTCTCATTCATCAATAAATGAAACTGCTAAAGAAATTGAAATTAGCCGGACAATTGTATCTGAAAATTTCAGAGGATTAGTTTTAAGAACTTACTGCGATTCAAACTTTGATGTTGGGAACACAATAAAAAAAATAGCTTTAACCGATGAAGAGCAAGTGAATGAGAAAGTGAAGTCAAAGATTCTCACCTTCCTGAACAACATTGAGAAAGATGTAAACCAAAATAAGTCTTCATCATTTGAAGAAACTAAATCAAAATTGATTTCCAAGTATCAAAACCTTCCGCAAAAATTCCACATCTATCTTGATGAAATAATTAAAAAATGTCTGAATCGCTAAATGCTTACAACGCAAAAATTTGCCTTTCTACTACCAGATGGGTTCACACAACAAAAATATTTAATTAAGTTACCTTACGCAAAATTGTCATTCAGAACGGAGTGAAGAATCTCGACACCTCGATTTCAAACTGGTTTGTGTTATTTCGCTCCGCTCAATATGACAATTACAATTTTTTGCCTAATGTGACTGAGTAATAAATATTCTTTAAATTGTAGAAGCGGCGAGTGGGAATTCACCGATTCGCCCATTCACCGATTCTTGAATACCTGGCTCAAGCTTGCCGGTCTATTTTTAAATTGTGTAAAATTGAATTCCAAGTAAACACTTACCTGAATAATTACTTTCCATGCATTTGCTCATCTCTTTCATGCATTTGAATAAAATCGTTTGCGTCGAAAACACATTGAAAACAAATCTTCTTCTTACTATTTCCTGATGGCATAATATGTGGAATTTTCTATTCAAAGATTAATAGAAAATTTCAGCAATCAATTAAAAGGAGTTAATTAAATGGAAAAGTTAAATGGGAATTTTAAAAAATGGAGCGCGATAGTTTTAACTGTTTTGTCGTTTATCTGGCTGGCTGGTTGTGCAAAAGATAATATTGTAGAAAGCCAGGATAATTTATCAGATAAACAAGCAATGGAAAAAATAGCAGACAATGATGAATCAATTGCATCTTTCGAACCCAATTATAACGAAGATGAAGCAATGAGTTTTGCTCTTGGAAAAACAACCACCCAGATTTATCCGGTAAAAGTTGGGCAGAGAATGACAAGCGTAAACCGAAACCTTGATGTCACTGTTAATGGAGATACAGCATACGGTTTACTAACTAAAACTTTTAACGGTATTCTTTTTATCGCTGCATCATATGAACCAGTGGATCCAGCCAACAACCCTGTGGTAGACACACTTATTAAAAAATCATTTACAACCACAATTACAAGAAAAATTATCTTTGTTAAAGCAGCCAACACTATGCGTCCTTTAGATAATTGGAAAATTGCCGCTATATCATTACCAGAGGGTGGTACGCTGACTAATAATATTGAAATAACAAAGCTTACAATTTTCCTTGCTAACGGGGATACTTTAGTTGTTAATTCTCCCAACGATTATTTCTTATATAAGAATGGAATTAAAAGACATCAATTACCAAACTTATCAAGAGGTGAAGCAACCTTAATACGAGTTGAAGTAAAAAGTGCTTATGCAGATACGGATTTTGTGACTTTAACTTATGGCGCTGACATAAAAGGAATGCACCGCAGTAAAAGGAAACTTGAATTAATTTCTTCATCTTTTGACGGACAATTCTATAGCAAAGTTTACGAGCAATCATATGTAACTCATCAATGGAATGGACATTATCATGCAATAATAAATGCAATGCCAAGACAAGTTGTTTTTGACGATGCTACTTCTGTTGAATGCAAAACGTGGGGAATTCCTTACTTTGTTAAATAAATAAAAAAATATATTTCTTAGAAGCCCCCAGTGGAGGGGCTTCCCTGTTGTATTAGAAACTTAGCGGTGTTAAATTCGTATCAAATGAAAAAATTATTTATACATATTGTGGTTTTTATTTTAGCTTTCGTTTTATACTCGTGCGAAAAACCATCTCCAACAGAATTGGCTGTTGATGAAAATCAGACAAACGAAAATCTTGCAATTGAAGTTATTGCAAAAGAACCAGATAATTTTGTTTATAGTAATGGATATGATTCAACTGGAATTACTTCTCCTGTTCCAAACTTTTCTTCAGTAATTTCCGTTAGTTCTGTTAAAACCACGTATAAAACAAAAACCATTAAAATAGTATTAGCACAGGCAATTTTCTTTGACAAAAACCAACCGATAAAAATAAGATCCGGAAGAACAGTTGGATATAAAACAAGAACTTTGGGAATGGTTTTATTTGATGAACATCCTGCAAGACTTGTCCCGTTTATAGTTCATAGAAAAGAACATAACGCTGTTAGAGATTCTGTTGTTGGTTCATATCATATACTTTATAAAAAAGAAAACATTGGTGATCCTTTCAATTTTGTTCATGAATCAAATGTAGATTTTAAACTTAGAGTTATGGGTAATATTGTTACTCATTTCCAAATACCAACACCAAAAGAAATTATTGGAAGTGTGGAAATTAAAGGAAACAATAATTTAGAAAGAAATTTCTTGTTAAGCTGGAACGGAAGTACACAGGGTAAGATTGATGTGGTAATTGGTGGTATTAAGAAAGGAGTTGATAAAAAGGAAGTATTTCCTTTCTTCAAATTAAGAGCACGAGATAATGGAGAGTTATTGATTCCAGCTTACCTTTGGAAAGATTTCCCTTTTTCTTTATATGATAAAATTGTCTTCACCTTCATTCGCCAAAAAGTATTTGATTATGAACCAAACAGCACACTAAATGATCATTCAATTTCTGCGCAAAGTATACATAGCATCCAACTGGATATTCCGTAGTAAGTTTTTATTTATAATTGCTGGAATAACTATGTTATCGTCCGATATGAAATATGCTCAGGATTCCTTTGAGCTTTTTGGAGAGGCTTCCAATAAGTTTAATTCTCATTTCAAATTAAACAGCCTTGAAAGCAATGTGGCTAATTTTTCGAGAATTAAAGATTGGGAATTTTCTGTTTCCTATGGCGGCGAATTTGCAAAGAAAGTTAATGGCAATTTATACTTTCTATCAATATCCAAAAAATTGGAAAGACACTTCTTTTCCTTCCGGTATTCTCCATCTTATCAAAAAGATTTTCTATTTAATACTGGAACAAGTATATATGTTAATGATACAATCCCGGTTACTCTTAAAACAAAATATCATTATGAAGAACGGTTTGGTTTTGGATATTCTTATTCCCTCTTGAAAAATCTTAATATTGGATTTACTCTGCGATACTTCCTTCAGGAAATTTCAGAAGATCAGGCACGAACTTCTTTTTCAGATTCGGTTACATCCATTAGTACAGAAACTCTTACAAAAAATTATAATTTCTGGCGCGGAGATATTGGCGTAAGTTATTCTCCTAAGGAAGATTTGACTATTAGTTTTTCTTCAATCAATCTGTTTACACAAAATGTTGTTGAAGATGAGAACAAGGCGTTTTTGTTGCAATCAAAAAAGTCTGCTTCATTTGGATTAAATTATCAGTTAAATGATTTTATAAACACAAAATTAATTTATGAGATAAATAATTCTTTTCTGGCGGGAATTAATTTTGGATTTAATATGTTAAATGGGAATCTGAGTTTGTCAGCAGCGGCTTTTCACGATAAATATCAAAATCCGTTCATTGCTGGAGTCATTCCGGCATTAAATTATTCAATCAAATATTTTAGTTTAACTCTTTCCGGAGTTAAATATTTCTCTGATAGGAAAGGAAGACAATCTTTTAACGAGTTCAGCAGTCTGGGGATTCATAATTTGATCAATAATAAATATAGTTTTGATAAAGCAATTCTCTCTATAAATTTTGCGCTTAATACTACTGAAGAAAAATTGGTTAAGTTTATTGATGTAAAAGTTGTTCAGGATATTTTTCCAACCCTTACAGAAAATTATCTTGATAATCCTTATGCAATAGGCAAAGTGGTTAGCTTAACAGACAAACCGGTTACAGTAAAACCATCAAGTATAATTACTAAATTGAATAGTGAAACAGTACAATCACCATCTGTAACTATTGCTCCAAGAGATACAGTGGAAGTACCTTTCTACACGATAATTGAAGAAGGAAATTTGCCGATTGCCAAAACAGATATTTCGCAGGCTGTATTTTTATTAAACACGATTAATAATGATCCTGATGACGAATTTAGAAAACCTGTTTTAATTAACGACCTGAATAGCTGGGACGGTAAAGTCGTAAATCTTCGCTACTTTGTTAAAAAGGATTTTGATTTTTCAAGGAACTATGCAAAAGATATTTTGAAGAATTATAAAAGTCAGTTCGATACTCTTTCTCCGGCACTTAACAAATTTTTCACCGCAAAGTTTTTATTTGAAAACCTTATTACCAAGATGGTTTATGTTGCCGATATCCGTGCTTCAGTCGATAAAGTACAGTTTCCATCCGAGACAGTAAAATTAAAAGGCGGTGATTGTGATGATTTAAGTGTTGCCTATGCAAGTCTGCTGGAAAGCGTTGGAGTTGAAGCTGCATTTGTGGATTATAAATCCGAGGAAGGAGCAAGTCACGTAAATTTGATGTTTAATACAGAACTAAAACCAGAAGAAGCAGATTATGTAACAGCAAATGATAAAAAATATTTTCTAAGAAAAAATTTATCTGGAAAAGACATGGTTTGGATTCCTGTTGAGACAACTTCCGTAAGCGATTTCAATTCAGCCTGGGAAATTGCTTCGCAAAAATTTTATGATGAAGCAATAAACAAATTAGGATTAGCCAAAGGAAATATTCAAATAGTAGATATTTATTAAAACTTCCGGCGTTATTACTTTTACGCTGCGATGAAAAAAAAGGAATAAAAAATGTTTAAACTTATTTTAGCAATAGTAGTACTTTCAATAAACTTACTTTCTCAAACTTTCATTGTTGAAAAAGTAAATGGTAAAGTTCTCGTTCAGAGGGGAACAAACGAAAAGTGGGAAGATGTTAAATCTGGTAACAAGCTTTCTTCTATAGATTTGGTTGCCACCGGTGAAAATTCCTATGTTCAACTTAGCAATGATGGAAAGAACTTCTTATTGAAAAGTAATTCAGCAATTAATCTTGGAAGTATAAAAAAGATTTCACTTAATGATCTGTTATTAGCTCTAACAGCAGAGGAAGTTAAATACATTCCAAGGCAAAAAAATAATTCGAATGTTAAATCAACGGCTGTTTATGGTACAGAAAACAATGGGAAAAAAAGCAATCCAGTTGTTACTTCTGATCTTGGAATAAAAAAAATAAATGGGGCAAGACAGCTTGCCGAAGTTGGTTTTAAAGAATCAGCAGTTTTAGTTGCCAAGGATGCTTTCAGAAAATACCCGGAAACTCAGCAGCTTGTGTCAGATCGAATTTACTTTGCCGATTTACTGGTAAAGTTATCACTTTATGAGGAAGCGTATGCTGAATATAGAAACATAAGTTCACTTAAATTGTCTGAAAAACAGAAAGAGTTGGTTAATGATAAACTTAAATTGATTGCCCAAAAGCTTCCTTAATAGGTACTACTTGTAAAGGTAATTCTGAAACAGCGCTATTCTTTTTTATTAATTGTGCATACTTATTAACCTTCCTGTGTTTTGCTTCATTTAAAATTTGATTTTTACACATATTTTTCTAACCATTGTATAAGTAAATTTCATTTAGGAACTATTCAACACAATTTCTCCGTTTATTTAACATATGAGTAATGAAAAAAAAGAAGAAAAAACAATCTGCAATCATGCAGAATCGTTTTCAGAAAAATTATTTAAGCTAAGACAACCCCGCACTTTTATAATGCCGGAAAAATCTGATGTTCAATCATTTGCTGAAGAATTCCTTCAAATTCTATTTCCGCACTTTGGCAAGAAGGATTATTTTTCTCCACAGGAAATTGAGGCTGAGCTTATTCTTTTAAAAAAGAATCTGCTGCATATTCTAAAACCTCTTCAGGAATTGATTCCAATCCCCGTAGAAGATGTTGCAGAAACTTTCTGCATAAAGTCCGCAGGGATTCATGATAAATTGATCCTTGATGCCGAAGCAATATTAAAAGGTGATCCCGCTGCTGAAAACATTGACGAAGTGATTGTTGCTTATCCTGGTTTTTATGCAATTGCAATTTATCGTGTTGCGCATGAATTTTATTTAATGAATGTTCCAATCTTCCCACGAATTTTAACGGAATATGCTCATCAGCTTACGGGGATAGATATTCATCCAGGTGCAACAATTGGGGATTCTTTTTTTATAGATCACGGAACAGGAATAGTAATTGGAGAAACCTCAATTATTGGAGAAAATGTAAAAATCTATCAGGGGGTTACTCTTGGAGCTTTGAGTGTAAATAAAAAATTAGCAAACACAAAACGTCATCCAACAATTGAGCACGATACCGTAATTTATTCAGGTGCAACTATTCTTGGCGGAGAAACTGTAATCGGTCATCATAGTGTTATTGGTGGTAATGTGTGGTTGACTGAAAGTGTACCGCCCGAGTCAGTTGTATATCATAAAAGCCAGGTAAAAGTACGCAGTGCAAAGGATTTTGGTGAAGAACCATTGAATTTTGTTATATAAAAAAGAAAGGATAGATATGAAAGCTAATAACATACTTGAAACAATTGGTAATACTCCACATGTTAGAATAAATAATCTTTATAAAAAAAATGTGGAAGTTTGGTTTAAACTGGAAAGAGCAAATCCTGGTGGAAGCATAAAAGATCGTATTGCTCTATCAATGATTGAAGATGCCGAAAAGCGCGGGGTTCTAAAGAAAGACACAGTAATTATAGAACCAACTTCCGGTAATACCGGCATTGGATTGGCGATGGTTTGTGCTGTAAAAAAATATCAACTCATTCTTGTAATGCCGGATTCCATGTCAATTGAAAGAAGGCGCTTGATGAAGGCTTATGGAGCAAAAGTTGAACTTACACCGCGAGAGAAAGGAACGATGGGTGCTATAGATAAAGCAAGAGAATTGGTAGCACAAAATCCCAAAGCCTGGATGCCGATGCAATTTGATAACGAGGCAAACACAAAAGCTCACCGAGAAACAACCGCTCAGGAAATTTTAAAGGATTTTCCAGAAGGATTGGATTACTTGATTACAGGTGTGGGCACAGGCGGACATATTACTGGTTGTGCACAGGTTTTAAAAGATAAATGGCAAAATTTAAAAGTTTTTGCCGTTGAACCCATTCTTTCACCGGTGCTTAGTGGTGGAAAACCAGGACCACATCCAATCCAGGGTATTGGTGCGGGATTTATCCCTAACATTATGAAAGTAGAATTACTTGATGGAACAATTCAGGTTTCTAAAGAGGAAGCATTTATGTATGCAACTAAAGCAGCCATAGAAGAAGGGATATTTGTGGGAATCTCTTCCGGTGCATCATTAGCTGCAGTCGCAAAAAAACTTCCAGAAATTCCCGCCGGCAGCCGTGTCCTTTCTTTCGGATATGATACTGGTGAAAGATATCTTTCTATTGAGGGTTTGTTTGACATGGAGAAATAATAATTAATGGCATCGGTAAAATAAAAACTGATATATATAAATTAGAATAAATTGGTTTTAGTTTTCTTGTTTTGCTCATGGAAGTTTTTGGTATAAGGCTATAAAGGTATAGGGTGATAAGGGTAAAGAGGATGATGGAAAATCATTTCAAATATTTTGATACAAACAACAGAAACTTACATGGCAATACAATAAATAGATACCTTATACCCATATACCCTTATACCCATATACCCATATACCCATATACCCATTTCAAAAAAACCATTTCCATTTTCGTATAAAAGGTTTAAACAAATTCCTGGATTCCGGCTTGCTTTTAATGTCTAAATAAAATTTTGGCTCCAGACAATAACGGACAATTTCAGATAAACACACCGCTTTTTGACCATTTCAGGAATTTTGGCTACATTTGTTTCAAAAAATAGAAGTGCTTAATGGATTTAAAAATCAAAGATATTGTTGACCAGCTTCAAGTTTCGGAAAAGACGGTTTATCGTTGGATTAAAGAAAAGAAAATTCCGTGCTATCGAATCAATCATCAATATCGATTTAATCGCTCAGAAATTAATGAATGGATCTTAAGTAATAAAATTGAACTTGCATCAAATGTGCTAAGTGTAGCTTCTTCCTCGCAGCCAACTAACTTCCGGCAGTTGGTACAAGCTGGTGGAATTTATGCAGATGTTGCAGGTAATTCAGTTAGAGAAGTTTTGCAAAATGCTATTTATACGATTTCAACACCAACGCATATTTCTAAAGAAGAAATAATTTCTGCATTATTGAGCAGAGAAGAAATGATGACAACAGCTATCGGTAAAGGTATTTCTATTCCCCATCCAAGAAACCCAATTATTACTGGTGATGAAAATGCGAGCATTTCAATTTGCTATTTAAAAAATCTAACTGACTTCCAGTCGTTAGACGGCGAGTTGGTTCACACTCTTTTTATTGTTCTAACCAACAATCCACGCAGGCACCTGGAAGTGCTTTCTAAAATTTCCTTTTTGTGCCAGATGGATTCCTTTATTGAAATGTTAAAAAAGAAAACGCCTAAGGATGAACTCTTAACCTTTGTTCAATCCAAAGAACCAGAATGGCAAAAATAGAGGTCGACTTCGGATGAATAATTTTCTTATTGGTACTTTACTTTTTTTTATCGCCGGCATTATTTCGATTTTTGTAAGGGATAAAATCAAGGGATTAGTTCTTGTTTCCTTTGGAATCGTTGCTCAATTCTTTATTCTTCCGGAAGTATTTTCTGCTTTGGTTTATGGAAATTTATCAGAAACAATCTTTTCCTTTTCTCAGCCAATTGGCAATGCATCATTACGGCTCGATCCGCTTGCTGCCTTCTTTGCTCTAATCATTTCCGTAGGTTCCCTGCTTGCCTCAATTTATTCGTATGGATACATGAAGCATTATCAAAGTGGAAAATATTCTCTTTCATCGTTTTATTTTTTCTTTGGACTTTTAATTACTGCGATGCTATTGGTTGTAACAGTACAGAACTCAATAATGTTTTTGGTTGTCTGGGAATTGATGTCAATTTCATCTTTCTTTCTTGTAAGTTTTGAAAATGATAAAGAGGATGTTCGGAAAGCCGGTATTTATTATTTAATTGCTATGCAGATCGGAGCATCATTTTTAATTGCTGCTTTTGCTTGGATTGCGAGTCTAACCGGCAGTTTTGATTTTGCTTCCTTTACAAAAATTCTTGGTGGAAAAGACTGGATTTCAATACTTCTATTTATAATGTTCTTTATCGGCTTTGGAACAAAAGCTGGTTTTGTTCCTTTCCACACGTGGCTTCCAAGAGCACATCCTGCAGCACCAACTGGAGTTTCTGCAATAATGTCCGGTGTGATGATTAAAACCGGAATCTATGGTATTCTAAGAATTTTATTACTTGTAGGAGTTCCTGACTCCAGATTAGCTTTTGCTGTTTTGTTTCTTTCTATCATAACCGGAATTTTAGGTGTTATGAATGCCATTGCTCAACACGATCTAAAAAAATTGCTGGCGTATCATAGTATTGAAAACATTGGAATTATAGGAATGGGTATTGGCATTGGTATGGTTGGACTTGCATATAATCAACCTACCATCGCTTTTTTAGGATTTCTTGGCGGCATCTTACATGTTTTTAATCATTTCGTTTTTAAATCCTTGCTCTTTTATGGTGTAGGTGTAGTCTATTTAAAAGCCGGAACTCGAAATACCGAAAAACTTGGCGGTCTTATTAAATTTATTCCTATAACAGCTTCTCTTTTTTTATTAGGATCAATTGCTATAAGCGGTCTCCCATTGTTTAATGGATTCATTAGTGAATTTGCACTCTATCTGGGAATGGCGAAAGGATTCTCCATTAATAATCTTGCTTTAAACATTGCTGTTTTAATTGGAATGTCCGGACTTGCTCTTATAGGTGCAATGGCTGTACTTTGTTTTACAAAAGTAGTTGGAATTTGTTTTTTAGGATTGCCCAGAAAAGTTTATGATGAACGCGTTTCTGAAAAATCATTTTCATTTTTAATGCCTATGATTACACTTTCTCTTTTTATTTTGTTTATTGGGTTATTGCCTGGATTTGTATTGCCAACATTGTATCAAGTGCTAAAACAATTTATTCCGGCGGATTTTAATCTTGAATTTGCAAACATTATTAATATTTATAATTGGTTAAGTCAAGCCCTCTTTCTGCTCGGTGGAATGATTCTCTTTTTCCTGCTGTTAAGATTTTTGCTTTTACGAAAAAGACAAGTTACTGTATTTAAAACTTGGGATTGTGGATACCAGGCAGAAAGCAGTCGACTGCAATACACAAGCAGTTCTTTTGCTTCTCCATTTTTAGAATTAATCGCTGAGTTCGTTCCACGACAAATAAAAGTTGAAACTCAGAAAAACTATTTTCCTGCTGAGGCACATCTGGAAACCACCCATCATGATTTTACTGAAAAATCGTTTATTCAACCGATACTTAAAATTATCCGTCAGTCATTAAATTCATTTGCATGGATACAAAGCGGACAGATGCAGCAATACATTCTTTATGGATTAATCTTTCTGATACTAATCCTTATCTGGATAATTGGAGGAATGTAAATGTTTGTAGTTATTCAAATATGCTTTTTACTTTTTGCGCCGTTTCTGTTTCTTGGAGTTATAAACCGGGTAAAAGCACTTTGGGCTGGTAGAAAAGGAACTCCGATTCTGCAACCTTTTTATGATTTTCTTAAGCTCCTCCGCAAAGGAGAAGTAATAAGCAAAACAACTTCTTATGTTTTTAAGATTGCTCCTTCAGTTAATATTGCAGCGGTAATGTTCGCCTTTTTAATTTTACCTATTCCAGCAGTTGGTGCCATTCTAAATTTTCCAGGCGACTTTTTACTCTTCGCTTATACACTTGGTCTTGCTAAATTTTTTACTGTCGTAGCTGCGCTTGATACCGGCAGCAGCTTTGAAGGTATGGGTGCAAGCAGAGAAGTTACTTTTTCCTCAATTGTAGAACCGGCATTTTTTATTTTAATCGGAACTCTTTCTTTGTTAACCGGGCAAACTTCCTTCACAGCTATTTTTGCATTGCTTAATGTGAGTGCCGGATATACAATTTTAGTTAAGTCGCTTTTTGTTGTATCGTTAATGATAATGCTGTTAACTGAAGGCTCGCGCGTACCAGTTGATGATCCGAATACACATTTAGAACTAACGATGATTCACGAAGTAATGGTGCTCGATTATTCCGGTCCCGATTTAGCGTTCATTCTTTACTCAGCGGGAATGAAGTTAGTCCTCATATCAACTCTGCTTGCAGATATTCTGATTTCTACAAATCTTGAACCCGCATTTGCGCTGATTATTTATTTTGCAATAATTTTTCTTATTGCTGTAATTATTGGATTAGTGGAATCGTTAATAGCCCGAGCAAGAATGTCGCACGTTCCGCAATTTATTTTTCTTATGACGGCTCTTTCACTTACAGCTTTCGCTGTTGTAATTTTCTTTTTACGCGGAGGGATTAAATGAGCGACGTTCTTATTATTCTATTAGGAACAAGCATGCTTTATGTTTTTGCAGCAAGCAGAATAGAAGCATACGTAAAAACTTTGGCGTTACAGGGTTTTCTTTTATTCCTTCTTATTGTAATAGATATTAAAGAAATCAACTGGCTTAATATAGCTTTTCTTTGCGTAGAAACTTTGGTTATTAAAGCAATCGTAATTCCTTTATTCCTGCTAAATGTTATCCGTAAAAATGAAATTGGAAGAGAGGTGGAGCCATATATTTCGCAGTTTTATTCTCTCTTGATTGCAAGCGCAATTTTTATCTTTGGATTTATTGCGGCATTTTGGGCAGCCAAAATTGAAGCTGGGATTAAGCCGCTTTATTTTGGAATTTCAATTGTCATTCTAATTTCCAGCTTATTTCTTATTGTAAACCGCAAGCGAATTATAACTCACATTTTATGTTATATGATGTTGGAAAACGGAATATTTTTATTGTCTCTTTCAGTCGCCAACGAAATGCCGATGCTTGTTAACCTTGGTGTTCTGCTGGATCTGTTTGTTGGCATTTATCTTTTTGTAATCTTTTTTAATAAAATCCAGGCAATGTACGATGGGAATCATATTGATATACTAACCGAGTTGAAGGACTGACGATGATAAGTATTTTATTATTTTTGCCCATAGTGCTTGGAGTATTAGTTTTACTTGCTAATAACAGGTTAGTAACCCGAGCTTCATTATTATTGGTGCCGGCTGTTTATCTTTCAATCGTCATTGCTCTTTGGAACGGAATAAGTTGGATAATTTTACCTGGTTGGCTTACTATTTATTTCGGCTTCGATTCTATAGGAACGTTCTTCCTTACAATTATGTCGGTTGTGTTTGCAATGTCGTCGGTTTACAGTTTATTTTATTTTAAGGAACATAAGCTTTCAAAACAAAAAGAAGCCGCTTATACTGCTACAATTTTTCTTTTTGTTACATCAATGACCGGAGTTTTGCTTGCAACACATTTGGCTTTGCTCTGGGTTTTTGTAGAAGCTACAACTTTATCCAGCGCATTATTAATCTATTTTGAAAGAAAAAAATCTTCGCTGGAAGCCGCCTGGAAATATGTATATATCTGTTCAATTGGAATTGCTCTCGCATTCATCGGTATAATAATTCTTTCAATTGGAAGCAGGTCGTTTGGCTCTCTCTTTTTTGTTGATCTATATAAACACGCCGCAGAGATAAATCCTTTCTGGCTGCAGATTGCCTTTGCTTTTATTTTCATTGGATTCGGAACCAAGATTGGTATTGCACCAATTCATGCTTGGTTACCGGATGCGCACTCCGAAGCCCCATCACCGGTATCAGCATTGCTTTCTGGAACGCTTCTTAACACAGCTTTCCTTGGGCTAATCAGGGTTCAGGAAATTATGATCCGTGCAGATAAAGATTATTTCTCTAATTTTCTATTGCTTGTTTCCGGATTCCTTTCGCTCTTTATAAGCGCTGTGTTTATGCTGCAGATAAAAAATTACAAAAGAATGCTCGCTTATTCTTCAATTGAAAATATGGGAATCCTTTTTATTGGAGTAGCGCTTGGTGCCCCCGGAATTTTTGCCGCAATGATTCACCTCGTTGCACATTCATTTTCCAAGGCATCTTTATTTTTAACTTCCGGAAATATTCTAAATCTTTATAAAAGTAAAAAAGTTGATGACGTTCAAGGATTAATTAAAAAAGATTCTTTCACCGGTTGGATCTGGATTGCTTCGTTTCTATCTATTTCCGGAATGCCACCATTTCCTTCTTTCATTAGTAAGTTTTTAATTATTAAAGCCTTTTTTATGATTGGCATGGGCTGGCTTGCAGTTCCGTTTTTTATATTGCTTGCAGTAATTATGTACGGAATGGGTGGAACTGTTTTCAAAATGTCTTTCGGCAATGATTTATCTAATGAACCAACAAAAAGACTAGATCTGACTGCTTATGTTGGACAAGTAATACTTTTACTTTTGCTTTTAACAATTGGAACAAACATTCCACAGAGCGTTTTAACTTTGATACAAAATGCCGCTGGCTTTTTAAATTGAACAGGAGTTTATTTTTGAACTGGGCTGAAATAAAAAATTTGCAATCAATTCCTTTAAATGAAATCCCACTTTTACCGTTTGATGAATTGCGCGCACAACTGCTTAAAGGAATTTCTTCCGGCAAACGTTTGGTGCAATTCTTTGGTGATAAACAACTAGATGAAGTTGTATTGTACACAGTTTTGGCTGATGATGAAAAATCAAAACTTTACGTTGCATCGGCAAAATTTAAGAATGAAAAACATTTTGAATCTCTCACACCACAAGCAAATGCCTTCCATCTTTTTGAAAGAGAATTCTTTGAACAGTTCGGAATAAAGCCAATAGGACATCCTTGGTTAAAACCGGTTAGAAAAGGTATTGCCGGTATTTCAGATGTTGAAACGCAATATGAATTTTTTAATATGAACGGTGAAGAAGTTCACGAAGTTGGAGTTGGTCCAATTCACGCAGGAATTATTGAACCAGGACATTTTAGATTTTCCTGCCATGGAGAAAAAATTTATCATCTGGAAATTGAACTTGGATTTCAACACCGGGGAATAGAAGAATTATTTATTCAGCATAAAAATAAGCCGATCTATTTATTAAAACTTTCCGAATCGATAGCCGGTGATTCTGTTATTGGTCATGCCGGAACATTTGCCCGGGCGATGGAATCGCTTGCCGGTATTAGTGTTTCGCGCCGTGCTATGCTAATCAGAACAATTGCATTAGAATTGGAAAGAATCGGAATTCATCTTGGTGATTTAGCTGCATTATCAAACGATGTGGCTTATTTAACCGGCAGCTCCGTTTTTGGTGCGTTGAAGACAAAAATTATTAACACATCAATGGCAATTTGCGGAAGCAGGTTTGGTCGTGGATTAATCGCAATAGGTGGAGTTAATTTTGATATTGATCCGGGACTTAGCGAAACAATATTCAACACAATAGATAAACTGGAAGATCAATTTACATTAGCGGCTGAAGTTTTATTTTCTTCCGCTTCTGTGTTAGCGCGGTTTGAAAAAACTGGAATTGTATTAAAAGAAACTGCGCAGGAAATTGGAATGGTGGGACCAGCAGCAAGAGCAAGCGGTATTTCAATTGATGTCCGTTCCGATCATCCTTACGGTGGATTTATTTTCTTTCCGGTTTATAAATTAACGCTAAACACCGGGGATGTTTTTGCACGCGCTTATATCCGTTACATCGAAATAACTCAATCGATTAGAATAATTAAAGAACAGCTTGCAGCGCTTGGCGAAGGAGAATTAAAAAAATCAATTGAGAAGCTTCTGCCAAACCGGTTTGTAATTTCATTAGCGGAAGGATGGCGCGGAGAAATTGCGCACGCAGCAATAACTGATAGTGATGGTTTACTTAAGCGTTATAAAATAAAAGATCCTTCGTTCCATAACTGGCTTGCATTGGCTCTGGCTGTAAGAAAAAATGGTATTTCGGATTTTCCGGTGTGCAACAAGAGTTTTAATCTTTCTTATTGTGGATTTGATTTATAGAAATTATTCGGAAACAGAAAATGTTAGATTTACTAAAGCTTCGCATACAACATGGTAAACAGGCAATTAAAAATATTCGCAAGGCAGAACTGTTATCAGCTTTCCGCGGTTTTCCGGTTATTGATGAAAGCAAATGCGATGATGGCGGTAAAAAAGCTAAAGATATTTGTCCCACGAATGCAATTGATTTGAATCCTTTAAACATTGATCTTGGTAAATGTACATTTTGCGGTGAGTGTGAAAGAGTTTATTCTAATGGAGCAATTAAATTTACTCCGCAATATCGTCTTGGCAGTACAGATCGGGATAAATTAATTATTACTTCAGGAAAAACATTTCAGACTTTCGATAAAGAAGCGATAGAAGCAAAGAAAGAAATACACAAACTATTTGGTAGATCATTAAAGCTGCGGCAGGTTTCCGCCGGTGGATGTAACGGCTGTGAAATGGAATTAGCGGCAACTACCAACGTAAATTTTGATATGGGAAGATTCGGAATTGATTTTGTCGCATCGCCAAGACACGCTGATGGAATTGTTGTTACGGGAACAATCTCTAAGAATATGGCTCCTGCTTTAATGGACGCTTACAAAAGTGTAAGCGAACCGCGGATTGTAATAGCAGTTGGCGCTTGCGCAATCAGCGGCGGTTTGTTTGTAGAATCAAATCAGATTAATAGAAAGTTTTTTGATGAAGTACCGGTTGATTTATACATCCCCGGCTGCCCGACTCACCCGCTGACTTTTATTCATGCAGTACTGGATTATTTGGGAAGAAAGTAATCTCTTGTCACGTCAAACGAGAAACGACAGAAGCGAGACGGTTAATTCTTTCGTTTATCGTTTTACGTCGTTTAAATTAAAACGTCAGGACAAGATTGACGAGACACTAATATTTTTTTAAAAAGGTTAATTTATTCTACCTGAGCAAAATCATCTTTTTTGTTGAAGAATAACCATCGATTTTTAGTTGATAAAAATATATCCCGCTTGGTAGCTGGGAATTGTTAATCGATTCCGCTAAGCGGAATTGATAAGTGTATGTGCCCACAGGTTTGTATTCATTTACAAGTATCACCACTTCCTGCCCAAGCAGATTGTAAATTTTAAGAGAAACGAAACCAGCATCAGAAATGGAATATCTGATTGTTGTACTTGGATTAAACGGATTAGGGAAATTCTGTTCAAGCGAAAATGAAAGTGGTTTATCAATCTTCGCATCAACATCAACAAGTACAATATCGTAAAGTGGTTTGTAGCCCATAATACCAAAGGTGTCACGCGTGGCAGCACTAATTAAGTCTGGTGATAAAAATACAAAATGCTCCTGATTTGTAAATTCATTATCATTACAAGCAAGACTTGAGTAAGGTAAAGCAAAATTAGCCCCGTACTTATACTGAATTTGGAGAGGTGAATATTTATCAAACAAAATATCACAGCTCCAAACATTATCGTTAGGAATTAAATCTCCACTTGTTCCATCGTCCTTCAATAAAATAAGTTTATTATACTCAGTATCCGGCCAACAATCTCCTGGCCATTTTAAAGGAAGCACTGTTCCTGCAAGGACAACATTTTCTACTTTTGCAAAAGGTCCGCCGGTTAAACAAGATTTAGCACTGTCCATCGATACAGTAAATTTAATCTTATGATCCCGTAGCGGCGGTGGTGGTGCGATACTGTTGAAGTACCTGGAAATAAGTGCGAAACTATTATTGTAATCATTTTGTGTAAAAGTATAATCTTTGTTCGGATCGTTTTCCCAAATTGTGTCTGTTGGTGTAGTATAAGTAAACTTATAATTTATATAATCTCCCGTAGAAACATAAAGCAGCAAGGTTTTTTTATAAAGGTTTTCATTTGAAGGATCCTGGTTGAGTGTATCATCCTCGCCCCATCCGTTAAAATCTCCTCTTACTGAAACCCAATCATTAGCCGGATTAAAACTTCCGGTTAGAGTTTCATATTCCATATTACAAACAAATTCAACGTTAATCTCTTTCCCAACAGTTTTTATATCATTAAAAAAAACTACGTCTAGTACTTGTGAGGAATTAGTCAACTCAAAGGTTCTGTTATCAATGCTTTCCCAATTATCCACACCGTCCTTTATAATTACATATTTAAAATCATATGCTGTCCCAGTTTTTGCAGAAGGCAAATTAACCGTAGCGGTAAATATTTTATCACCGTTTGAATCAGTACATTCGAACATTGTTCCTGACCAGTCCGCTACATCACCAGCATCTACCTGGAAATTACCACGGACTACAACCATATCAGCGACAGGATCAAACTTACCTGAAGTTTCCTGTATACTCATATTCACTCTAAACTCAACAGAATATTGTTGCGCCATTGTGAAGATGGAAAGAAAAATAATTCCAATTGTTGTTAATTTAGTTTTCATAATTTATTCCCTGTAAATTTTTACTTCCCAGGTACCATCATCTTTAATAAATCCGCGGTACATTCCTTCGGTGTTAAACGGCATAACAAAGTTACCATTTTTGTCTAACGCTATCAATCCGCCTTTTGCTCCAAGTTCAACCAATTTTTTATTTATCACTTCTTCCGCGGCATCTTTAAGTGATGAATGGCTGTATTCCATCCTGGCAGAAATATCAGATGCAACCACATTGCGTATGAAGAACTCGCCGTGACCGGTACAGGAGATTGCGCAGGTTTTATTGTTAGCATAAGTGCCGGCGCCAATTATTGGCGAATCTCCAACTCGTCCATATTTTTTATTTGTCATCCCTCCAGTTGAAGTTCCTGCCGCAAGATTTCCAGATTTATCCAAAGCAACCGCACCAACAGTGCCGAACTTAAAATCAGCATTTATGTTATTAAACTTTGGAATAGAATCTTTCTTTTCACCTTCTCTTGCCTTCTGCAATTGCTGCCATCTTTTTTCTGTGAAGAAATAATCTTCCGGCACTAATTCAATTCCCTGCGAAATGGCAAACTCTTCTGCACCATCGCCAGTTAGTAAAACTTGTGTTGATTTTTCCATTACCAATCTGGCAAGGCTAATTGGATTTTTAACCTTAAGAACTCCAGCCACTGCACCGGCTTTCAGATTGCTTCCATCCATAATTGCGGCATCAAGTTCATTCTTTCCTTTACTGTTGAATACGGCGCCCTTTCCTGCATTAAACAATGGCGAATCCTCGAGAATTTTTATTGCTGATTCAACCGCATCCAAACTATTACCGTTGTTTTTCAGAATTTCGTATCCGGCAAAGAGCGCTTCTTTCAATTTGCTTTTGTATGCTTCTTCCTCTTCAGTGGGCATACTGGCTTTGGTAATCGTTCCCGCCCCACCATGAATTACGAGACAAACTTTAGATTTTGGTTGGGGAAAAAGAAGAGTGGTTAAAATAAGAATGATTAGTGTTGTTGTTTTCATTAAAATCGATCTTAAAAATTTTACAAGTGTAATTTACCAAATGATAATGTTGTTTGACAAAACAAAATACAAATTTCTTTTTATTTTCTTGACAATGAAATTCAACACCTTCCATAATATTCATCTTTTCCATTAGAAAGTTTTAACTTCACACTTCGTAATTCCAGTTTAGAACTTATCTAATTGTTCAATTTTGGTTTTCTTTCATTAATAAAAGTGAGCTAATTAGCGGATAGTTTTTAAGATGACAGCTTAAATGAATTTTATATTTAGCATACTTACAATTATAATATTTATTTTCAACCACTCTCTCTCTTAAGTAAGAAGTATAGTCTTTGTGGGTAGAGCAGGGATTTCTTATGACATCTTTTGACAATTCATGACAAAATTATCTGTAACTCTATTGTTGAACCACCGTCTTAACGTATAGAAAGCAAAATTATTATTTATAAAACGAGAGGATAAAATGGAACGACATAATTACAAAAAAGCCGGAATATTTTTAACAGCATTAATGGTTATAGGTTTGCTCGCTATATCAAATACCGGTATTGTTGCTCAGGAAAATAATGATTGTGGAAGAGTGATAGTAAATCTTAGCAAAGCTGACACACAAAATTTTATGAGCGGATTGAATTCCAACAACGAAGGTTTAAGAAAAAGCTGCATTTACTTTGCAGGCAAATATAAAATATCTAAAGCTGTTCTTCCTTTGATGTCGCAATTAAGGAAAGAAGAAAAGGCTAATATAAGAATTCTTATTTCGATGGCTCTTTATCAAATTGGTGATGCAAGAGGTTTATATTTGGTAAAAGTTATTTCTGATAATGATGAAAATATAAAAGTAAGAAAAAGATTAAGTGCAATTTATGATGAATATATTAAGAGCAATAATAATCCATTGGCAGCATTGTAAAATATAAACACCACTACTCAACAGAGATACAGAGTTATCCCTTTCCAAAACTACTCTGTGTCTCGGTGGTCTAATAAGGCACTTAATTTTTCTCAATCAAACTTATTCTTAAATTATCAACCAAGGCAGAATTTACTTTACCATTCATATTATTATCTGAACTTCTAAACGTAAGAGTTATTTTATGCTTACCTTTTTTCAGGTTGATTAAAAATGAATTACTGTATCCCCAATCGTTCCATTTATCAATTCCTCTTTGTGGAAAGACAACCGGACCTATAACCTTATCGTTTATCAGCAATGTTCTTATTGCACATTTATTATCTGTGTTGATAGGACCATTGCCATTTGCATAATGGAAATCAATTAAGTAAAAACCATCCGTCTTTATATCAACCTTGAAATCTATATCCTTTATTTTAGTTTTCAATGAATCAGTTAAGGAAACAATATTGCTGATGTACATATCATTGTTTTCTCTTTTTAAGTATTCAGCCTCAATCATAGTTGGCAAAACGTTAGAGACAACAACAGGTTCACTTAAAAAAGATTGTGAATTCATTTTATCAATTGCTGCTACTTGATACTCTGCATAAACTGTATCATCCAAAAGATAAAATGAATCGTGTGTATCGCCAACTTTTTTCCCATTTTTAAAAATGTGATAAAGCGTTGTTCCTTCAACAGCGTTCCATTTTAAAGTATTGTTCTCAACTTTCACTACTGGAGTTTCTATTGAATAATAATTTTCTACTAAATTTATCTTTGAAGTCCCATCAATTTTATTTGCCATTTGTATTTTGACTTGATGCGCGCCGGATAAATCTGCCGGAATAATTGCGCTGCTAATTTCCTTTCCATCCAACCGGATTGATTTTATTTCATTCCCATAACCATCAATAGAAATTGTTAAGATTGATTTTCTATATTTAAAATTATTTAGTTCTCTTGTTCCATCGTAGGATTTTGGGATGAATGGATTCAACTTCAAACCATCTTGCGTAAAGTTCATTCCAAATAGCACGCGGTAAATTGTAGAAAGATTTCCAGCAACGCTCCATAATTGGCGGCTGGAATTTATTTCTGTTCCTAAATAATCACCAGAAGTTGCAACCATATTTTCTTTGTTTGTTAAAAATAAAGAAGCTGCACGATAAATTGAGGCAAGCGCATATTCCACCGAAGTTGCATTGCCCGTTTTAGCAGAAGCCCACGCCCAGTATGCTTCAACAAAGGGCCAAATTGCATCGTTGTGGTAAGGTGGTATGTTTGGTATCTGCGGATAGATGCACGGAATCCCAAATTTAGTTACCGGTGTATTTGCAATTATCTTTTTTTGCTGATCAGCATCAGCAATTTCGAACAGAACCGTTAGCGCTTCACCTAAAGCTTCAGACCTTGGAGATAGTGACTGGAAATTTCTTCCATAAAGATATTGACCGAAATATTCTTTGTCCTTCATCCACAGATTTTTATTAATTCTGTTTTTAATATTCTCCGCTGTCTTTGCAAATTGATCTGAACTTTCACCCAATTGTTTTGCCATCTCACTTAAAATTTTATAAGTCTGAAAATGAATAGCATTGGTTCCTAAATTTTTAGAAGTATAAATATCTTTTGGATCCATCCAACGCGGATAAGTTTGCTCACGCCAATCGAGGAAAGAAGATTCTCCTTTGAATAAACCGGAAGAAGGATCTAAAACAGTGTTTAAATCATCCAAGGCAGAATTTTTTATTATTCCGTAACTGGATTTCAACCAATCTTTATCGCCGGTAACCAGATAAATTTCCCAAGCGGCAACAGACCACACCATCCGATCGGATGAGATTGGCCAGGAACCGCCGGTGCCGGTATCCTGAATTATTCTGTTGTTCTTAACCTTTGCCATCAGGCTCGTTTTAGATGCGTCCGGATTTATAATTGCCATCGCAAGAATTATACTGTAACTAAGATCGCGAGTCCAAACCCCGGGCCATTTTTCTCCAGCCATAAATGATCCGTCACTTCGGACATTCAAAATCATTTCCTCAAGCGACATATTATAAAGTGCGTCAATCAAGTTTGAAGATGATTTATATTTAGGAAAAGCAGAAATATCTTTGCTCAATTTCCAATCAGATTTTGAATCATCTACCGGAGAAAATTCTTTTTCGATGTGAAGAAGAATTTCATAAATCCCATTACCATTAGGGTCTTTCAATTGCAGATCATTTCTGTTGGGAAGTGAATTCCAATCCCAGGTAAGCGGAGCAGTACTGCCGGCAACAAACACTCCTTTAAAATCTTGCCGTGATATTTTATTACCATCAAATGTTTGAAAGAATCCTTTCTCTTTAAAATCTTTTAGCACATCGTTTATATCAACGCGCAGCAGTAAATCGGTTTTTACTTGTAAAAATCTTTCGGGTTGATTAACCGAAGAATTCTGGTCTGGTTTTCCAAAAACAAAAATGTTTGAAGTATCTTTTCCGTCAATTGGAGTAATAAAATAAATATGATCCTGTCCCGGCACAGCTTCATTGTCCAATCCATTTATTGAAAACTTAAAAGTAATCCGGTTGTGGGTTCTTGTTTTAAAACTGCTTTTATAATTGGAAACTATTTCCGTTCTGGACTTTGCTTTCGCCTCAAAATTTTCCTGAACCACTTTATCCGAAGTTATTGTAAATGCATCAGACTTGAAAATTTCCTGGGAAAAGAGTGTAACACAAGGAAACAATAAAATTATTATCAACCAATTTTTCATTCGGCAGCTCGTTTTTTTACTATGAATATTAGAAAGGAGCAACAACAAAAGCAATTGGTAATTAATGATTGAAGAATAATGGACAAAAATTTATTGCTGGCGCAATGGATATGTGTGTTCAGGAAAAATCCCGGAAATCCGGGATTCCCAATATGAATAATTAACGGAAAAGCGAAAGTAACTGTTGCGGCGCAGAATTCATCTGAGAAAACATAGCAGTACCAATCTGCCCTGCAATGCCACCTTTTGTTGCGTTCAATTGTTCAGCAACCACGTCTGCATCAAAAATGCTTGCTATTGTTGCAGTATTGTTAGTGATAGATGATGTCAGGAATTCACTTCTTGAAGCAAGAGTTTGCGACAGGTTACCAATTTTTCCAAGCGCCGATCTTACATTATTGGAGATAGAAGAAATATCACTTGCCGCGCTAAGAACTGTATCTGTATCGGTATCCATCAAACCGCCGCTGCTACTGCCACCGGATAATTCCCGAGTTATTCCAATCAATGTAGTTATATCGTATCCGCTTTCAGTAACAAAACTTGTTATATTCTTGGGACTGCTAACTGTTCTATATTCTGTAGTTGGACTTGCACCTGATACATAAGTAAATGGAATATCAACATCTGTATTGGTTGCTACAAAACTAGCGAATGCGTCGGAAATAACAGCGTTTGAACGGTTTGGCTCGGCCGGTGCAGAAAAAATAAGAGAATCATAGCTACCATCAGCATAGGTTATCTCTACGGTGGAATTTATAGCAATATCGGCAGTGTCTTGACCGTTAGTAAGATAATTGGAACCAACATAGGAGGCAACTCCGGGATCGGCTACCGACCCGCCGTGTAAAACTGTTTTTATGGCATCGGCATTAAGATAACTGGCGCTTGCAAAGTCAGCTGTAAAATCATTGCCGCCTACTCCAAATGTGGCGCTGCTTGCAAGAGCAGTTCCGTCAGCCTGGGCTAATAAATTGCGTCCATTTATATTTGTGTTTTTAAGAATGGAATCTATTTCACCGGCTAATGTGTTTATATCTTTTGCTATAGAAGATTTGTCCTTCAAAGCATCCTGAGAATCAACATACTTTGCAGAGATCTGATTTAGTTTATCGTTTACCTGCTGTAAAGCCATTTCTGCGGTTGCCATATAGTTCTTTGCAGAAGAAACGTTATTTAGTTCTGCTTTCTGCTTCATTGTCTGGGCTTCAAGCCTTTTACCAACGTTAAAGCCGGATGTGTCATCTGCTACCGTGTTAATTTTTTTAAGTGTTGCAAGACGAAGCTGAGCTTTTTGTGTTGTATTATTAACTTTTAACAGTGCATTAAAAGCCAGAAGTGAATCGAGATTTGTGTTAACTGAGAAAGCCAAGATATACCTCCGTGTATTATGTATGAGATTTTCAAGCTTCCATGCTTGAATAATTATAAAATGATATTTTAATCTCAATCACATAGTCGAAGATTATTTCAAATATTTATAGGTAAGTATAAAATGAATTTAAAATTGCTGCAATAGTTTAATTTTAATAGCCACAATAATTCCACTCCAAATTAACACAAGCTCATTAAATACATTAATTTGATTTTTGATAATCTCCTGATTAATTTGTTTTTGAATTATTCACCCGGCATTTCAAATGAAGTATAGAGGTAATACCAGGGTACCCGAAAGGTTTTGTGTTGATTGGAATAAAATAGATGATGCGGGAAATTTTTTCCAAGGGGATTATAATAAATGCGAAAACTGGTATGTTTATGGTGAACAGGTTTATGCCGTTGCAGAGGGACAGGTCGTTTCTGTAAAAGATGGAATGCCAGATCAATCGCCTGTATTTACTCAGCCAATTCCAACTACTCTTTTTGACGGCGAAGGCAATAGCGTAGTAATTCACATCAACGGAGGATATGTTGTGTATGGACATTTAATTCCTAACAGCATTAATGTAATACCGGGGCAGCTTGTTAAGAATGGATCTGTGATTGGAAAGGTTGGCAATTCAGGTGATTCGGATGCCACGCATCTTCACTTTGGGCTGCATACAGATTTTCCCTATTATATTTCTGAAGGGCTTCCATATTATTACAATACTTTAGAAAAAATCGGTTCTATAGGAAAACTCGGTGGTTCATATATAAAGTTTTCTCTACCTGAAACACACATTAACGAGTTAGTTGAAAACTGGGGTGTATATAATCTAAAATAAAAGAGGGATGAATGAAAAAGTTTGTGGCGTTTATATTTTTCTTTTGTGCAGTTGGGAACACTGCTTTTTCTCAAACTCAAAATAGTTTTACTGCCGCATTTGATTCTCTTCATAAAAAGTTATCCGTCTATTATGCTTTTACCGATTGGAAAAAAGTTAATTGGAGTAATCTTAATAATGAATTCCGACCAAGAGTGGCAGATGCTGAGAGCAAAAACGATTCGAGCGCATTCATTATGGCAATGAAAGAATACACATTCAGAATTCCTGATGGACATGTGGGTTTTGGTACCGGATTCTATGCGGGCGTTAAATCAGATGTACTTACAAAGAAAAATACTAATTGGGTAAAGTTAGAAGAAAAATTAAGATATCAACAGATTGGTGGCTGTTTTGGTTTTACTCTTATTAAACTTGATGATGGACGATTTGTTGTAAGACTTGTAACTGAAGGTTCTCCGGCAGATTTAGCCGGAATAAAGTTCGGTGCGGAAATATTAGAAGTGAATGATAAACCTATTACAGAAGCAATCGGTTCTGTTTCAGTAATTTGGGCGGAACAAATTCCTGCTACCAAAGAAGGAAAACAATTACACCAGTGCCGGTTAATTGGAAGAGCTCCGGTTAATGCAAGTATGAAAATCAAATTTAAAAACAGGGGAGATGTAATTCCGGTTACTGCAATTATTTATGCAGTTGATGATGATTATTTAACATATGATCTAACATCAATGCTTCCAATAAAAACTCCGGAAATTTCTTACAAAATTTTAGAACCAAGCGGATATGGATACCTTGAAATTACATCATGCATTCCACCGGCATCTGTCGTTACAGACTTTATGTCGGCATTCATAGCGCTTCTTTCTGCTAATCTTAAAGGAATGGTGGTGGATCTAAGAATTAATACCGGTGGAATGGATGCTTATGCGGCAGCGGTTGCAGGATGTTTCTATCCCGACACAACTTTTTATGAGTATCAGAGTTTTTATAATCCTGTTACTGCAAGTTTTCAAAGATCGGAAGAAATACTTGATCATCTTAGTTTTCAGACGGTGAGTTTTTTTAAGCCAACACAATATCCGGCGGGATCAATATTTATAGAACCACAAGGTTTAACATTTAGTGGACCTGTGGTTGTAATGGTTAGCCCCAGGAATGTGAGTTCTGGTGAAGGAATTGCATTGGCGCTTAGCAAACTGCCACAATGCAAGGTTGTAAGTTTTTATGGAAGCCATGGATCTTTTGGAATTACAGCTCCTGAATTTGAACTACTTTCTATTCAAGACTCCATTGAAGTATCATATCCACACGGGCGGTCTCTCAATATTGATGACAAAATACAAGTTGATAGCGACAGTAATATGATTGGCGGAGTCATCCCAAACATTAGACCGCCGTTAAATGATCAGACAATTGATCAGATGTATTTGCAGGGAATTGATGTAGAGTTAGATTATGCCATTCAGGAATTGGATAAAATGATTGCTGCTGTCGGCATTGGAAATGAGATTAATCAAAAACCTGTTACATATTCACTCAGCCAAAATTATCCAAATCCATTTAACCCAGTTACAATTATTAACTCACCTTACGCAACCCGATGCGTATAGTTATATTTTTTAGAATTTCATAGCGAAAGAAACTTTGAGATTTTCCAGTTGATTAAAAGCTGCACGATTTGCAGTAAGATACAATTTAGCTCGCAATGCTGTTG
>JAPLFH010000028.1 GCA_026390815.1 Ignavibacteriales bacterium
GTAAAATCATGGCTTGTAATTTTATTTTCATCATTATTTGGTTCATTGGTATTGCAGCCTGTCTGTCCGATAGGCAGGCTTAACATTGCAGTAATTAAAAATAAAAGCAGTATGTTCATGATTTTGTTTTTCATATCAGTATAAAATTTATTATTGTTTAATTTAACTCCTTAAATGCCTCAATAAACTTAAAAATATTTTTCTTTTTATTTCTATCGGCTTCCAATATGGTCAAATCCATACCTTTCAATTCCGTTATAAAACCATATAAGTCCATTTCTTCCACCAAGCCATCATTAGGTGTACTGCCCTAAATACGCGTAAACATCTTAAAGGGAAAATTAAGCGTATCAACTTACCAAATATAATCCCACCCCTGCAGGATCGAAAATTTTCTGTTCTGCATAATAAGAAAAGTAAAGACAACAACTGAAACAGGAATAACAATTTTGTCTTTTATTGAAAGTTATCTCTAGTAGGCTTTTATGAAAGGACAACCGTGCTTTTATAACCAAAGGCAATTTACTATCGACTTTCAGATAAACATAGCTCGCATTGGTTTTTTCTTTGCTACAGTTTATTTTACTTTACCGCGCACCACATAGCCTATTCCTGTTTGATGGGCAGCAATGAATATATCATTTTCAAAAGGCATTACTGCATAGAAGTCAACTATATATTTACTGAATCCACCAATTGGCCACCATTCATTTCCATCGAATTTTCTTAATGTTCCATGAAAACCAACTGTATAAACATTATTTGCTGATGTACCTTTAATATCAAGATAGTCAGGATTGCCTCCTATCTGAATAACCCATTTATGCCCGTTATATTTATAAATTGCATTACCAACTGAATAGATTTCATTTTCATTACTTCCCCACATTGCCTTGTTGCCAAACTTATAACCGGAAGGTACTGAATTAATATTTACTAATCTGCAAGAGTCTAAATCTTTCCAGGTGTTATTACTATATTTTGAAAAATAGAACATAGCGGTATCACCATAAACTTTATAATTGTAGTATTTATTCATAAGAAAAACTTCTCCGTTTGGAGCGACATATATTGGACCTAAATCGGGTTCTACAGATAATAATCCTAAATATTTTCTTTTATCAAAAGGCATTTTTTGCCAAATAGAACCTTCTTTATGATAAAGAGAACCATATTTTCCACAAGCCCATAGATCATTAGAAGTTCTACCATGGATATATAATAAAGCATCCCCTTTTATCGGAATAATTTCCTCTTGCCATTCGCTGTAGTTATAATGTAAAATAATACTTACGGAATGAAGTGCGGTATCAGCTATTATTTTATATCCGGCTATATAAACATTATCTTCAGCAAACCCAATAATTGCCGCTGCCTCATAGTTAAATCCCAAATTCGGGGTAACTCTATTCCATTTGTTACCATCCCAATGAAATACTTCTCCCTGGCTGGCAAGGTTAAAACCTGCAATCCAAACATCTTTCGAAGAACTTCCCCAAATAGACCAAGGGACAACACCGTAACCATGTGGATTAATTAGGGTATCTATAGTCCAAGTATATTCTTTAATATTATCAACTGGCGGCTCAGTAGATTTATCACATGAACTAATTATAAAAGACGTTATTACTAAAGCTATTGTTAATGTTATTTTAATTTTCATTTTAGTGTTTTGCCTTGTTGCAAATTATCTTCCGGTTCTGTTGGTGATTTTCTGTTCTGTATAATAAGAAATGTAAAGACAACAACTGAAACAGGAATAACAATTTTGTCTTTTATTGAAAGTTATCTCTGGTTAGGCTTTTAAGTAAGAACCCCCGTGCTTTTATAACCAAAGGCAATTTACTATAGTTTTTCGGATAAAAATAATTTATTGGTCCTTCTGCTGCTGGTTTTGAGGTTTTTCCTTGTAAAGAATTGATAATTACCTGAAAATGAACTATTGTTACATCAATTATTCAATGTTTATCGTCTAACGTTTATCATTTAAAGCTAAAGTGGTTAATCCCCTTTCATTTTCCCTCCATAGTAAGGAAGGGAAGGCAGGAGTATTGCGTTCTTAATTTATGGTACAAATAAGATTTTAAAAAGGAATAATGAACAAGATTTTTTAATTTTTTAAGGAGTGGATGAACTTGAATACAACAACACAATCCACAAATAACGATAATTCAAAATTTAAAAAAGAACTAACACTATTCGATTCTACAATGATAGTCGTTGGATCTATGATTGGTTCGGGAATATTTATTGTAAGCGCCGATATTGCAAGAACAGTTGGTTCGCCCGGTTATCTTCTACTTGTCTGGTTAATAACAGGAGTAATTACAGTAATTGCCGCATTAAGTTACGGTGAGCTTGCCGGAATGATGCCACACGCTGGGGGTCAATATGTTTATTTACGAAAAGCTTATAATCCTTTAGTTGGCTTTTTATATGGATGGACATTGTTTCTGGTTATTCAAACCGGAACGATTGCGGCAGTTGCAGTTGCGTTTGCAAAATTCACCGCTGTTATTTTTCCATGGTTCAGTGAAAAGAATATTTTGTTTTCCTTACTCGGATTAAAAATTTCCGCGGCGCAGTTTTTAGCAATATTCAGCATAATCATTTTAACTTTTATAAATCTTCGTGGAATCAAGAGCGGTAAAGTTGTTCAGGATCTTTTTACTTTAACAAAAACCATCGCCTTGCTGGGACTAATACTTTTAGGAATCTGGATTGGCAGCAACCCCGATGTTATTAATATCAATTTTGAACAATTATGGAATGCGAGCTGGACACATATTGCTAATGGAAAAATTATTTCCATTGATCAATTGACCGGTACAGTGCTGCTGGCTGCAATTGGCGTTGCAATGGTCGGTTCTCTATTTTCTTCAGTTGCCTGGGAGAATATAACATTCACCGGCGGTGAAGTTGTGAATCCAAAAAGAAATATTCCCTTAAGTCTTGCATTAGGAACTGGTCTGGTTACAATAATATATATGCTTGCAAATGTTGCTTACCTTTTAATTCTTCCAATTCAAGGAACACTGGATGGCAGCACAGTACTTTCAAGAGGCATTCAGTTTGCTTCAAGCGATAGAGTTGGAGTTGCCGCCGCCGTACAGGCATTCGGAGAACCAGCGGCAATTGTAATGGCAATATTAATTATGATATCAACCTTTGGATGCAACAATGGAATTATACTAAGCGGAGCAAGAGTTTATTATGCAATGTCGAATGATAATCTTTTCTTTAAAAGCGTTGGAACTTTGAATAAGAAATCAGTTCCCGGAGCTGCGCTGGTTCTTCAGGCTGTTTGGGCATGTCTATTATGTCTATCGGGCACGTATGGAGATTTGTTGGATTATGTTGTATTTGCCGTCCTCATTTTTTATATATTAACAATCGCCGGGGTTTTTATCTTACGGAAGAAAATGCCTTGGGTTGAACGACCATATAAAGCATTTGGTTATCCGGTAATTCCGGCTCTTTATATAATAATTGCCTCAGCAATTTGTATTGATCTATTAATCTATAAACCAGCTTTTACATTGCGCGGGATGATAATCGTTCTGATGGGAATTCCAGTTTACTTTATCTGGAAAAGATTTTCTCCAAAACAAATAATTAAATAAAATAAAAAAGCCCCTTCCTAAGGCTTGCCTGCTGGTAGTGTCTGGTGCAGAACTTGTCATTCTGAATGAAGCAAAGCGAAATGAAGAATCTCTATTCTAATAATGGCACTTACTCTTATCCGGGTGTTAGATTCTTCGCTCATAACTTCGCTCAGAATGACATATCCGAGTTGTGCAACAGACTCGGTAAGCAGGGAAGGGGTTAGGAATAGGCTTTACTTCCTTTCATAATCCACTTGTAAATTTTTCATTTCTTTTCCATTCTGAACCATATACAATTCCATAACACTGTGGTTATCATCAATCCATTTATTTACCTGCTTTACTCCAATTTCGGTTTTAGAAATTGGATCAAACATTTTTCCAGTCATTGTAATGGTTTTAGTAGTTTCATCTAAAGGACCTTCAACAAGCATTGTACCGGTTCCCATATTATCAATCCAGTAACTTTGGAATAATTTTTTTGCATTATCATAACCCATAATGCCAATTCCATTCATTGGCATACCCATCATTGTGGCTGTATATTTAGATTGGAGGTATCTTCCACCAAGAAGCATTTCATTAGTGCAGGTACCTTCGGATTTCGTGGGTGGCTGCGCTGGGTCCATCCATTGAGTAACGGATGCTTTCCATTCCCCGACATCTTTAGCCATCATTTTGTGAATATTACCAGGAGTCATGTATTCTTGCCAAGCTTTCATCATTGCTGCCTGATCTGCACTTCCCTCCTGGGCGTTAATATTTGTTGCCGAAATAAAAGTGATAATTAATAAAACAGAAATAGCCTGAAAGAATTTTACGGTCTTCATAAAAGTTTCCTCCGATTTTTGATTGTTTTTTCTATTGTAATGGAAAAAATTAAAAACATTAATTAATCTTTCCATTTATTAGCTCTTTAAAAATATAATAAGTAAAAACTCAAAAGCAAAGCGATTCTTAAAAATTATCAACTCCAAACACCAGCAATTTTATCTCCGCAAAACTTGCATTTACCTTTTACAACAAAGTTATTAAGAATTGCAAAACCTTTTCGTTCTATAAGCATTTTGCCACACTTTGGACAATAAGTATTTTCTGCCCAGTGACCCGGGACGTTTCCGATAAATGGATATTTTATTCCGGATTTAACAGCTATTTCTCGTGCTTTTTCTAAAACAGAAACCGGCGTAACTGGAAGCTGGGTTAATTTATACAGCGGAGAGAAGCGGCTAAAATGAAGCGGGCAATCCTGTAATCCATTTTTAGCAAGCCAATCGCACATTCGCTTTATCATATCAAGATTATCTGTCCACGTTGGGATTATAAGATTTGTTATTTCCAACCAAACATTTTCCTCTTTCAGAATTTTTAATGTTTGCAAAACAGTATTCAGCTTACCGCCATTAAGTTTTTGATAAACACTATCATCAAAACTTTTCAGATCGATATTTGCGGCATCAAGATATTTAGCTAACTGCCTGATTGGTTTTTCATTTATGTACCCATTGGATTTCCAGACATTTTTAATTCCATTTTGATGAGCAAGTTTGGAGGTATCGAGCGCATATTCATAAAAAGTCGTTGGCTCGGAGTAAGTGTAAGCAATCGTTGCGCAATTATTTTGCTTTGCAAGCTCCACCACTTTTGATGGCATCATATCATAGTTTTGTGTTTCCTTTGGACTGACCTGGGAGATTTCCCAGTTCTGGCAGTTGAGGCAAAAAAGATTACACCCGGCACAAGCAATTGAAAATGCTTTGGATGTTGGGAGGAAATGGAAGAGCGGTTTTTTTTCAATCGGATCGATGTGAACGGCACAAGGATTTCCGTATGCAATCGAATACATCTTTCCGTTATGGTTTATTCTGTTCCTGCATTTACCGGTTTCATCTTCATCAAGCGAGCATTCATTTGGGCATTTTTGGCAGTACAATCCACGGGAAGTTTTTTCATAGAACATCGCTTCCTTGCTCCACTTCCATAAGTCATCACTTTTTACTAGTGTAAGCTCTTTGCAAACAGTGTTTGCAAATGAATCGATGTTATTTATTCCAACACAAATTCCGGTAATTCCAAGCGAACAGTATTTGATGAACTGGCGTTTGTTAAATTTTCTGAATTCTAAAGGATCATTCATAATCTCATCTCAAAATTCATTTTGTAATTTCTTTTTCTTATCAATTAAAATAAAGAGGAATATTTCCTCCTGTTGTAAAAGGAAATTATTCCACTAATCAGATTGAGTAAACCAATAACCAAACTAACCATAATTATCCCAAGCAGCGGAATTAAAAAAGCCGAAACCAGCAGTGCTCCGAACGCTGAACCAATTAAATCTACTCCATAAATTTTAGAAGCAACTTTTGAAACGTTTCCTGATTCTAATTTTGTCGCAAGGGAAAACTCAAGCGCAACTAAAAAAGCAATTATAAAAGTAAGCAGGTAAAATATTGAATGAACAATTACGGCATTTATGGAAAATGATTTAAGTAGAATAAAAATCAGCGGAAGCAAAAGCGAATATATGGAAATGAGAAATTGAATTTTTATAAAATGGTTCATCTGCGGCTGGGAAAATATTTTGTTCCAGTAAAACGAACCTACCGCTAAGCCAGCCATAAAGATGGTTATGATTATTCCGGTAACCTGGTACACATAACCATAGATTATCTGAAAGACGATCAGCAATAAAACCTCAATCGAGGAGGCGGCAAATCCCCCACAGAAAACACCAAAGCTTATCGGATTCAATTTTAGTAAAAGTAAAACCAAACCAAGTAAAATTAATATTGATGGAATCCAATAATTCACTTCAAAGTAACTTAACCAGTGCAATATCTGCCGGTAATAAGAAACCGGATTAAAATCTTTATTCAACTTCGTATTTGTTAAAATATTGCTCTGGATATATTCGCTGCGCTGGTGAAGAATTTCATCATCAAGATAATATTGATTAACATAGAGATTATTTAATCCCCGCTGCTCAATCATTTTTCCAATGTTAATATTAAGCTCGCTATCCGATGCAAGAAAATAATTCTTCATCCCCGGAACAATCAGAATGTTTTTGAATGCCGTTTTGAGCGTATGATAAATTATTGAGTTTATCTGACGCGCGTCCTGACTTATGTAATCGGTAGCTGGTAAAAGGCTTAATGAAACAACCGCTGCCCGATTAAGCTTTGTCTTAAGCTCAATAAAAAATTCAGTGGTATAAAACCGGTTTAGCTGCGCCGTTATTGGTTCCGGAAGATTGATCAGAACTACATCGTAATTCTTGGGTGTGCTCTTTACAAACAATCTGCCATCTTCATTTAAAACGTTAATTCTTTTATCATTCAAAGCATCGGTGTAAGTTTTGCCAATTTGGATTATCCATGGATTTACTTCAACATAATCTATTCTTTCAACATTGTATTTTAAAACTTCATTTGTTGTTCCGGAAATTCCACCTCCAATAAGCAAAACATTTTTAGGATTCGGATGCTGAATCATTGCGTAATGAACCGCTTCTTCATTTGATGCTGGATCATTAGTAGAAAAAAATAAAACGTTATTCTCGAAAAAATTCTTCTGCTCACCTTGTTTGGCAACAGTTAAATTTCCATATGGAGTATCTTTGTAAAAAATTATCTCCTGATCCTTGAAGAGAAATTGTCTTGCCAATTCATCAAAATTGAAATTAAAAACTATTACCAGAGCAACAACTGAAGCGATAAGAGAAATATATCTTGTGGTTCGGCGGTTATATTTGTAAATGAGAATATTAGCCAGAACTAAGTTGGTAATCAAAAGAATGGTCAAACTCTGAAATGTCTTTAAGAAGAAAATCAAAATGAAGTTGAAGATGATTCCGCCAATAATGCTTCCAATCGATTCTATCGAATAAACTTTGCTGATCAGGTTTGATTTATTTAAACCGGAAACAGTACCGGCTAAAAGAGTAAACAAAAATCCAGATAACAAGCAGTAAGGTAAAAGCAAGATGAACGAACTATAAAATATTTGTACTATGCCAATCATACTGCCGGCAATAAAGACAATGTTCTTGAGATAGTTTAAAAGAAAAACTGTAACGATTGGTAAAACGGCAAGTGCAATAAATGGAAAAGCTAAATGTTTTTGTTTTATCTTTAATTGTTCAGAAAATTTCCCTAAATATGCACCGAGTCCAGTAAGCGCCATCCAGTTAGCAAGAATAATTCCGATTACAAGTTCATTACCATAAAAGACTGAGAGAAACTCCCGGAGAAGAATTATTTGAGTAATAATGGAAGTGAAGCCAAGGGAAAGAACGGCAAGAGTTAAAGTTTTTTTTATTTTTTCCACAACTCATTCTCACCAAAAACAAGAGCTTCGTAAATAAAAATGTCGGCATCTTTCCAGCCGTTCCAGCCAATGCCGGCTTTATCCTGCGCACAATGTCCGAGAAATTCTTCTTTAGTCCAGCCGGTTTCTGTTGCCACCTGTGGAAGGAATGTTCCTCCGCTCATTCCTTTCTTAACGTAAATTCCATGTTTGCCAAGTACAATTTCATCAATTGAGTTTATCTTTTTCATCGGAGTAAGAACAGAAATTTCAATTTCCAGTTTATCAACTTCATTCGGTTCCACCGGGGAGAAACGGTAATCTTGTGTTGAGGAAGCTACTACCATTTGCTGAACAATTTTGTAAAGTGGTTCAGCCGCATCAAAGCGACCAATGCATCCACGGAGTTCGCCATTCTTTTTCAGTGTAACAAACGCTCCGCATTTTGTTTTTAAATTATCAGATAAATTCTTTTCATCAACCTCCGGCAATTGATGGCTGCCAACATACAGCTTTACCGTATTGCGTGCAATCGAAAGTAATTCTCTTTTATCATTCTCATCTAGATTGAACTCTCCATCTTTCTCATTCTTCATCTTACTCTTAATCTTGCTCTTACTCTTACTCTCTTTTAAAGAAAAGACAATCGAGTTATAACCTACAACCTGGTTTTTATCACCATATTGAGTATCACCTGAGTTTTTGTATTGCACTAAATCAATTGCAATATCTGGATTATTCTCAGTCATATAAAGCAAAGTAAGCACCGCCGCCTCTCCGCACATACAAGTTGCAAGTTCGGCAATTCCCTTTTGCTCGTTTGCATTAATTACTTCCAATAATTTTTCGGGCGAGTTAGCTAGAACCGCTTCCGCCGTTAACTTGTCAACTTCAACTGCATCTTTGTATTTTGGATAGTGGGAAAAATCTGTACTGATGATGAAAAGATTTTTTGAATTAAAATATGGTTTCAGTACTTCGGCAATATTCTTACAAATATCAGGCGGATTTGTTCCCAATACGATGGGGATAATTTTAAAGTCCTTCTTCAATCTGTATTGAAGGAATGGAACCTGGACTTCAACACTGTGCTCATATTTTTGCGCATCTGTTCGCGCAGAAAATAAAGCAGATTTTTTAATTAGCTCTTTTGCCACCTCGGTGTTTACTTTGGCTGTTCCCAAAGGAGTAATAAAATTTCCGATGCTGTAAACTGAAGCCCCTTCAAATCCAACACGGTGACTGATGCCAAGGATAAAAATATTTTCATAATCTTTATCCGGATCAATCTGGTTATAGCTGGAAGCGGCAACTTCTCCGGAAAAAACATATCCTGCGTGTGGAGCAATTATCGCAATAACATTAGAAAAATTTTTAGGTTGAACTGCGCTTGAAAAATATTTTTCCAGATCAGCCTTCAGTTTGGTTGGGTCGGCAGGATAAAATTGTCCTGCAACTGCTGGTTGTCTATCATTTAATTTATTCTGGGATTTACAATCACAAGAAAAGAAGATTATGGCAAGTATAAGAAGAATCTTTGGACTAAATGATTTCATAATAGAACCTTTTTCTTTCGCTGGTAATTTAAGATAATTGAATCAATCGGTCAATCAATTCTTGAAAAACTTTGAACCCTTTGCGTTTTGATTGTGAAGATTCATTCTTATGAAGCCGTGCTCGGCGAGTAATGAAAAACAACAGAGAACAAATTCCAAGTATCAAGTGCAGGAACACACTTAAATGAGTGTTCCTGCAAAACAGAGGAATTATTTAACCAGCAGCATCTTCTTCATAGTTACAAATTCATTTGCTCTAAGCTCGCAGAAATAAATTCCGCTGGAAAGATCAGTTCCGTTAAACTCAACAAAATATTTTCCTTCATCCTTTCGATCATTAACAAGCGTTGCCACTTCTTTGCCAAGAGCATTGTAAACCTTAACGGTTACAAATCCAGCTTTAGGAAGCTGATACTCAATTCTTGTTGTTGGATTGAATGGATTAGGAAAGTTGGTTAGAGAATAATCAGAGATAATTTCCTCATCAGTATTTGTTATAGAT
>JAPLFH010000029.1 GCA_026390815.1 Ignavibacteriales bacterium
CACTGTTGTCCGGTAAAAATAAATTATAAGTAAGAAATATGACTAAGTTTAATAAAAACGAAGAAATATTAAGAGAATAGAAAATAGAACCTCCGGTTAACCAAAAAGTAAAAGTTGTTCATCTGTTTTTGTAGTTAAAAAACTCCAATCGGCATCAGGTTTTTCCAGAAACTTAAATAAGTTTATGTATGTCATTAAATGATATCTAATGACAGAAACCATATTGGAATACGCCCAACTTCGTTTAATTTTTCTTTGTATTACTAACATTATAAGCTGAATAATCAGACTTACCCATATTTGTATTTCAATTGCATTTTGGCTATCGCCTAAAAAATATTTTAACGGGAAATTCTGTTTTAATCTTTTAAACATTTTCTCTATCTGCCAACGGTTCTTATATATTTCCGCCACTTTATCGGCTTCTATTTCAAAATTGTTCGTAATAAATTCATATACCTTTTTGTGTGGCTCATGCCAATATGCTATTCTTCTTAATTCTATTGTCTTTTCTTTTTTTTGAACTTTTATTCTTTCATCCTTTATTACCCCAGGATCAATACCATCTTTAATATCAAATTCTGCTATGCTTTCATAGACAGCATTTTCTTTCTGCCTGGTAATAAAATATATCCCGTCTAATGTCCATTCCGAATATTGAGCATAGTCATTATATCCTTTATCGAAGACTACATAGGAGCCTTTCTTTAATTCCAACTCTCTTAAGAACGTATGATCGTGTGTTGCTGCCGAGCTGAACTTAATTAAGCACGGCACGTCTTCCAGCGCATTTATCATTGTATGCATTTTTATTCCCCCCTTCTTTTTCCCATTCACAGGGTTCCTTCCCGCTCCTTTCAATATATCACTGAACAGGCTTATTGTGGTACTATCTATTATTTTTAATCCCTCTATTGCCACCGCGCTTTTATTGCTGTCCGATAAAAATCCCTTATACTGCTCATATAGTCTGTTATAGATTTCTCTGAATACTTCGCTCTTTCTGTTTTTGTTTGCATCTGATATTGTACTGCGGCGTGGAAAGTGTTTCAGCCCTAAATGATTGATTTTCCCTTCGCACGCCAGTATTATGCTTGTTATTTCTCTTAGTGAATTGCATCCGCTTAGTATCGTATATATCATGCTTACCAAATGGTCATACGTCTTGAATTTCTTATAATATTTATCACTCTTGTACTTTTCTGCTGTCCGGTATATTTTTGCCGGCTCTATGTACTTTAGTATTTGACTTATTATTGGTTGTCCGCTGAATTTATTAGTTTTGTTCATGGTTTATTTGTTTTCTGTTAATTACAAATTTAACCATGGCAAGGGATTTATCCTTTCGATTTTTCCCTTGTCTTTTATTTTTTACCGGACACTACTGATTTTAATTGAAATGAATCAGAACTCGTTTTAGAAAAGCAACAGGGTGGTCTAATACAAACCAAAACAAGCCGGAGTTGTCCGCTTTTATTTTAAGCTCGCAGTAAATTATTTATACAACAAGGAAACTAATTAATCTAATACAACTGTTAGAATATAATGGGAGTTAAATATTCAACTTAGTTAATTAGCCTTGTTGAATACAAAATTCTTGATTAAAAACGTTCTGTATTAGCGACCAGTTGTTACAAAATTAAAGTAGCATCAATAAAATAATTTAATAAAGGAGTTTTATAAATGAAAAATTTACCAATCCGAATAGTGTTTTTATTTTTGATAATAATAAGCACATCATTTACAGGAACAGTTGTGGCACAAACTACTCAGTCTTCACAGACAGTCTTCGTATCAACTATAAATGCTTTACTGGAAGGTTCATCTGATACTTCCAAAGCTACAGCAACAGCGTGGGCAATTCTATCCGGAGATAAAACCCAACTAACATATAGAATTACTTACGCAAAGCTTACTTCAAAATTTACAGCTTCACATTTTCATTTGGGTTTTCCAGGAACAAATGGACCGGTGGTTCATGCAATTCAATATACCAGAAATACAGCCATTGGCAGCTGGACAAATTTACCGGATAGCATTGTTACTGCACTAATAAGAGGGCAAATATATATTAATATCCACACGCAAAATTACCCTGGTGGTGAAATAAGAGGGCAGTTAAAACCGGTCGATGGTATTCCATTTTTGTTTTCGCCGGAACCCGGACAAGTAAATTCTCCAGATACATCAAAAGCATCTGGAACAGGTTGGGCTGTCTTAAGCTCTGATGGATCAGTTCCATATCTTACTTATGGAATGACGATAGCCGGATTAACCAGCAATTATACTGCCTCGCATTTTCATATCGGTGTGGCAACTCAAAATGGCGGAGTGGTTCATCCAATTGCATTTAGTGATAGCTCTGCTTATGGACGATGGGATAATATTTCTGATCAAAATGTATTAGCACTTTTAAGAGATGGAATTTACGCAAATGTTCATTCAGCAAATTATCCGGGCGGAGAAATACGTGGACAGCTTATTAAATCCGGAACAATTTCCTTCTATGCTTCACTTGATGGCAACCAGGAAGTTCCGATTGTAACTACAAATGCAACAGGAACAGCATTGTTTGTTTTGAATGATAGTTTGTCATCACTTGCTTATAGAATTACTTTTGCCAATCTTCAGGATGGTTTTACTGCTTCTCATTTTCATCTGGGTGCATTTGGTGTTCCTGGTGGAGTTGTTAAACCGATTAATACATTTAAGGGAAATACGGCAGATGGTATTTGGAGTGGAATTCCAGATAGCTTGCTGGTTAGTTTGGTTAAAGGTAATCTCTACGTTAATATTCATTCCAAAGCGCATGGAGGCGGAGAGATAAGAGGGCAAGTATGGCTGAATGAAGGTATAGCATTTATTGCATCATTAAATAGTGCACAGAGCGGACAATCGGTTTCATCTTTAGGTTCAGGTACCTCCTGGCTTTCATTGGTTGATGATACATTAAAATTCCAGATAACATTTGCCGGATTAACTTCTGCTTATTCATCTTCGCATTTTCATCTTGGTGCTACAGGAGTTAATGGAGGAGTTGTTCATCCAATTGCATTTACGGATAGCACAACAAATTCTTTTTGGGCTTCTTTAGATAATTCTTCTCTTAGCGCATTGGTAAACAAAAATTTATATATAAACATTCATACGGCAAATTATCCGGCTGGTGAAATAAGAGGACAAGTTTTACCATCAACTTTCGAATCTGCACACAGTGTTACATTCGTTAGTGATGAAAATTCTTCAGTCATATCAAATTATAAATTAAGTCAGAATTACCCGAACCCATTTAATCCATCAACTACTATTAATTTTTCAATTCCCCAAAATAGTTTTGTTACAATTAAAGTATATAATAACATTGGTAAGGAAGTAACAACTTTAGTTAATGAACAAAAACCAACGGGTAATTATAATGTGGTTTTTAACGGAAATAATCTTGCAAGCGGAGTTTATTTTTATAGAATGATTGCGGATGGAATTGTTTATACAAAAAAATTAATGCTGCTTAAATGAAAGGAAAATAAATTCAATGGATTCCCGCCTGCTTACCAGTAGGCAAGCTTTCGCACATAGGCGTCAACTTAAGGTTAAATATTTAGTTTATGATGAAAATAGCCCCGACCCTGCTTATCGTAGGCAGGTTTTCAAGTCGGGGAAAGAATATTCTCTAAGAATTTAAGGCTTTAGCTCAACATAAGAATTGTACTTGCCTACTGCAAGTAGGTTGGACTAAAGTCCAGGATTTTTTGAGGATTCCGATACTCCGGCATAAATGCCCGAGTTATTCAAGTACAAAATTTCCTTAAGTTGACGCCTATGTGCTTTCGCAGGAATGACATACCGAATTTTTCAGAAGTTTCTACTAAGTTATTTTTCATTTACTAACTGTGGAAAAGTTTAGTGCATACCAACCACCAAAGGCACGTTAATAATTTTAATTCCATTGATAATGGATAAATAGTGCATCAATCTGGCAGCGGTCTTTGTTTCTTCTTAATAACAATTGTAATTAAGAAAAGTAATTGATACAAAAATGCGGAAATCAAAACTAACCGGTAGTAAATTTATCCAATTCTTATAGTTATTGTTTCCGCTATTTCTTTGGTTATCGTTTTATTTTTGTTTCATAGATATTTATCCATTCAGCCGAACTCATTTTACCCGAAAGTCCTCCAATAAGTTCAAATGGTATTTGGTCAAGTTTTTTAAATCGGAGACAGCTTTTACCTATATCCATTTTTTTTGTGCACTGTTTAGGATATTCGTTAATTAACCATTCCATCAGTTGATGTCCTTGAAAAGTTATAGAAGTGTTATCGGAATCAAATTATTTGTTATTGTAATTCTGTTAATGAATAAATGATATTGTTTAAATTCTCTTCGTCTTTTCTTTCCAAATCCAGTGTAAAATTATTCTTTTCAAGAAGTCTTGTTGATCTGCTATTATCTTTATGTGTGTAAGCATCAATTTTTTTTAGTCCAATTGTTTTAATACCAAAATCAATGATTGATCTTAATGCTTCATTCATTAATCCTTGTCCGTGGAATACCGGGTTTAACTCATAGCCAACTTCAGCAGTGGTTTTATCGCGGGAAAAATTCCATAAACATATTGTCCCGATTAAGTCCGGGTTGTTCCTTAAACTTATTGCCCAATAAATCCAATTGTTATGTTTTATTCCATCATTAATCTTTAAGATAAACGATTTAGCTTCATCAAGGTTGGCTGGTTTTTGTCGTTCAATATATTTGTTTACTCTTTCATCAGTACGTAAAAAGAAAATAGCTAAGTCATCAACACCACTTAATTGCCGCAATGTTAATCTCTCAGTTGTTAAGATTGGGAAAGGAGTAAAATTTATTTCATTCATTAAAATCAACCTTTTTTCTTATTAAGAAATGATCTTGAAAATTGCAGCACCACATTTTGATAATGAGCAATACGAATTAGAATTATTTATAAAATAAAAAATGGAGTGGTTAGTTTCAATAAAGGTTTTCGAGAGTGCCTCCCTTTTTCATAAATCTGGCAACGATATTACTTGTAACCGAATGCTTATTACCATCAAAGGAATTTCATAGGCTTAGGGCTTTTAAAACTTGCTTTATTATTTTGGGATGCAAAATTTGATTACTATGAAATGGAATTATAATTCTTGTTTGTTCTTTAATATAAATCCTATGGCTTCCTTTGGTCCGTAATAACTTGAACCCTTCCTTAAATAGCAGAGCTTCGGCAACTTTTGCTTTAATTATCGGTTGCTTAGGCAACTTTAACTCCGTATGTAGTAGTTATAATTTCCTTACTAAATATTTCTTTTTTTTCTTTATCAGTTAAAGTTTCTAAATAAAGTTCAATGGCTTCTTTAATATTTGATAAAGCTTCATCTACATTATCTGCCTGTGTTTGGCAACCTTCCAAATCGGGGCAATAGGCGTAATAACCAAATTTATCTTTTTCAATAATTACATTTAAGTTGAAGTACATTTATATCTCCAGTTGAAAAATTTCTTTAATTATACTTGAGTGAACATAACCAAATTAGATTTTTATGTCAAGCGCATTTTTAACCTTGATTTTCTATTATTATTTCTCAATTTTTCCAAGTGTAAAAGCGTCATTAATCCAGATTGATCAACAGGAGTTACTTTATGCTAAAGCGCCATAGCGTTCTTTCTTCAATCTTACTCTTAATCATATTCTTATTCTCTTTTATTTCTCAGCCTAATGCCCAAACTGTAATTGGTAAATATGCCGGCGAGTTTATGGCAATCGGAGTTGGTGGAAGAGCAAATGGAATGGGTGGCGCTTACGTTGCAGTTGCAAATGATGTTACTTCCGGATACTGGAATCCTGCAGGGCTGGCAAGCATCAATTATCCTCAAATTTCTTTAATGCACGAAGAACATTTTGGCAATCTTGTTAATTATAATTATGGTTCGGTTGCGCTTCCTTATGGATCGGATATGAGCTTTGGTCTTAGCATAATCCGTTTGGGAATTGATGGTATACCTGATACACGGGAAGCTTTAATTGATAGAGAATCCAAAGTGGTTATTTATGATATTGGTAATCCGCGTGCGGGAATTGATCCATCAAAAATTAAGGAATTTAATAACTCCGATTGGGCATTCTACTTAACATTTGCTAAAAAATACTCCGAAAATTTTTCTTACGGAGCTAACGTAAAGTTTATTTTGAGAGATATTGCTGAGTACAGTGCATATGGAGTTGGTTTTGATATTGGGGCAATGTACATGCCGTATGAAAAATTTTATATTGGTGCCAATGTGCAGGATATAACAACCACTTTGGTAGCATGGAATACCGGCAGGAACGAACTTATTACCCCAACTTTAAAACTCGGAACAGCATATTTGCTGGATTTATCTTTCGGCAGATTTACTCCTGCTGTAGATTTCGACATTCGGTTTGAGAACAGACGATTTGCCTCTCAGTTTAACTTGGGTCCAGTCAGCTTCGATCCACACTTTGGACTTGAGTATAGTTTCAAAAATGTAGTTTCAGTGCGCTTTGGTTATAATGATGTTAAACAATTTACGCTCGGCGCCGGAGTAAAACTTCCAAAACTTAATATTGATTATTCATTCTCCCGATTCAATATGTCTTCTGATGAACGTTTGCCGGATTCCCATAGAATTTCATTAATCTTAACTTTAGAAGAACCAAAATTCTTACGCAGTTCAAATTGAAGTTATTTGCGTGAATAGAAAACTATCAGTTTCCAGTCATCAGTATGCAGTAATCAATCGGCAATTTTCAATACTTGGTAGACTAAGCAACTGTGCAATTTATCGATTTTATTATTCTCATTTTCCACCTGCCTTGCCGGTAGGCAGGTTATCCCTAAACCATCAACCATCATACATTCTATTTTATCTTCTTATTTCAATCTCCTGTTTCCTTATAAGTTGTGCTCCAACTAAAACCATCGAAACAACAAGCGCTTATTCAACAGACTTTCCTTTAACAACAGATATTGCATATTCTTCTTCCAGCGATTTAACAGTTAGAATTCCAAAAGGCTGGTTTACCGCTGAGGATAAAGAATGTAAGTGTACCGATCTTTGGCTTATCCGTGATGATTTTTCAGCAACTATAAATCTTATTACCTATGAAGTTGATGATACAATAAGAAAGCATGTAATTGATGGTAAGATGGATACACTGGTAAGTTACAGCAAACAACTGAAAAAATCGAAACTGAAAATCGGATTAAAACTGGTAAAAGAAGACGAATTTTTCCAGTTGAATGAAAAACCGTTTGCCGCATATGAATATTTAGGCGATGAAGGAATTCCAATAAGAGTTGTTTTATTCCAGTATCAGGGCAGAATTTTTGAACTATCGGCAATGCCGGCACAGAAAATCGGTAGAGGAAAAGTTGATTCGCAAGAACTTTTCAGAGTACAACAATCAGTTTTAGCATCAATCAAATAGAACACAGAAAACAGAAAACAGAATTCAGAATGAAAAACCAATGATATCCTGTCTTTTATCTTCTGTCTTCCGACTTCTGTTTTCCGACTTCTATTTTCAGTATTCTATTTTTTTTCTATCTTGCCGGCAACATTTTCATTTCTAAAGCATCTATAAAGTAAACGAGTGGAAATTCTTTGGTAAATTCTTCCAAGAGCATAATTGAATTCACTTTGATTTATAACCGGCATAAATCGCGGTTATATTTCTACATCTTTAAAATGGTGAATGATAAAATGCTTACGGAAGATATTGTACAGAATGTTTTTATTAAACTCTTTGAAAATTTGGAGAACTTACGTGAAAAGGAGTTCGTAGCAACATGGATTTATACAACAGCCCGCAACGAAGTCTTTGATCACCTGCGAAGAAAGAAAAGGAAACCACTGGAAATAACTGAAGATGATTTTGAATTCACTTCAGAAGATGATTTGGTTATTGATTACGAAAGCATTGAATTGAAAAAGATAGTTCTAACTGAGTTGGAAAAACTACCTGAGGAGCAAAGAGAGGTTTATTTACTTAAAGAGTATTCCGGTTTAAGCTATAAAGAAATTGCTGATATTCAAAAGATAGATGAAGTGCTAGTAAAGAGCCGGTTGTTTAAAACAAGACAAAAGTTAATTAAGCGTATATCAAAATTAGTATGAACAAAAATTAATGGTAAAATTATGGACTGCGAAAAATATCAACTGCTGATTCAGGAATTCCACGATGGTGAGCTGGAGAAAGGAAAAGAACCGTTGATCTTTACCCACCTTTCCTTGTGCACTGAGTGCAGAGATTTTATGAAAGGATTAAATCAATTAAATCTTTTTGCCCAGGAAGAAATAAAAGAATTTCCATCAAGTCTGGATGAAAAGATTATGCGGGCGATTGAAAAAAAAGAAACGTACAACAACACAAATATTTTTATGCGCAGAACCCCGGCTTATGTTTCTTATGCGCTTGGAGTAATAGTAATTCTTTTGGGACTTTACTTATTCAACTCAACAAAAGAATACCAGGGCGATTTACGTGAAGCTGTGAGTATTATGAAAGAGCAGAATCAACAAATGCAGTTAATAATGAACAGCTTGCCGGAAGTAGAAGTAAAATATCATATGCCTAATCCAATAATGATCTACTCTAAATTGTGAGACAAAAAATGAATACACTAATTAAAATATTAGGTATAGTTTTATTTGGTTTAATATTAAACTCGTGTAAGCAAAAAGAAAATGATGTTCGGGATGATTTATTCTGGAATCCACAGATTGTTGATGAACCTGTAAAGTTGATTACTAATGTTGAAATAATTCAAGACAATATCAGGAAAACATTATCAACTAAAACTATATCAGAATTTTTTGGAGCAGGTGAACAAAATTTTCCAATTGAAATAGCAATTGATAAGTATGGGAAATTTAACTCTCTTCAAATAAATGATTTTTCGAATCCGGACACAAAGACTAAAGTAATGTTTTTAATGAGTAATAAAGATTTTATCAATATCTTAAAAATGATTGAATGTAAACCCGCAAAATTAAGAGGTCGACCCGTTGGAAGTTTGTTGTATCTAAATTTGGTTGTTACTGTTAATCCAAATGGTGTCATCGTGGTTCCTTGGACAGTAAAGGAGCTTAAGATTACAAAAGATACATTCAAAAAAAAATCTGATGATGAAGCATTTACATTTGTTGAACAGATGCCGGTGTACCCTGGCGGTATAGATGCGTTATTAAAATTTATTTCCGCAAATATCAAATATCCTGAAATTGCCAGGCGTGCTGGTGTTGAAGGAAAAGTAATTGTACAATTTGTAGTTGATCAGCAAGGTAAAATAACTCATTCCCAAATATTAAAAGGTCTAGGCGCTGGTTGCGATGAAGAAGCATTAAGAGTAGTTAAAGAACTTAAAAACTTTCAACCTGGTAAGCAGGGCGGGAAGGCTGTAAAAGTTAAAATGGTAATTCCATTCAGTTTTAAGCTGGAATAAATAGGAATTAAAAATCACTTTTAATCAAATTAAATTGGAGAAAAAAAATGAAAAAGAATTTAATTCTCAGTTCAGCGGTGTGTTTGTTGTTAGCAATCCTTCTTCTCAATACAAATATTTTTGCACAGGATGCAAAAAAAGAAGGAAAGGCTAAGATTTGTGAAAAAGTTGAAGTAATGCCGGAATATATTGGCGGTACTGATGCTTTGATCAACAAAATTGCAAGAGAAATTACATATCCCGAGCTTGCAAAAAGAGCATGCATCCAAGGCAAAGTTATGGTAGAGTTTGTAGTGGATAAAGAAGGAAATGTTACTGATGCGAAAATTTTAAAAGGAATTGGCTCCGGCTGCGATGAGGAAGCCTTAAGAGTTGTTAATGCTTTGGGTAAATTTAAGCCTGGTACGGATAAAGGTAAATCTGTAGCAGTTAGTATGGTGATTCCAATTAAATTTAAATTGGATGACAAAATAAAGCCTGAAACAAAATAGAATCCTCCTTTGGTGACGGGCTTTTGCAAGAAAGCCCGCCACTGTCAAATTAACTCATCATATTTTTTGTGGAATAAAAATGTATTTCAAACTTCGAATAAAATTTCTTTTAGTCGTTCTAACTTTTTTTAATTCAATTCAATTAGGTCAATCTGATGGCTTAAATAAAATTGATTTATTGTTGCTGGAAGAAAATTATTCTGCCGCAATTTCAAAACTGGATTCCCTGATAAAAGTTGACTCTCTAAATTTGAAGTCATTGTACAAACTTGGTTTAGCTTACCAGGGATTATATCAAAACGCAAAAGCAATAAATGTTTTAAATAAGGCACATAACCTGGATACGAATAATGTGAATGTTATTCTATCGCTCGGTAATAGTTACGTAAATCTGAGTTATCTTGACAAAGCAGAAAATTATTATAACCTTGCTTACAAAAAAGATTCGACAAAAATTTCTATTGCATTTAAACTGGCTGATGTGCACATCAATGGATCCAAATTTCAAAAAGCCGCTGTCATTTATCAAAAATTGTTAACCCACGATACATCAAATTCTTTCTTGTATAAAAAACTTGGCTACTGTGCAATGAAAATAGACAGCCTGAATCTTTCATTAAAGTATTATCAAAAAGCGCTTGAACTAAATAGCTCAGATGCAAGCACGTCTGTTCAAATGGCAGCTATTTGTTATAAACAGGATAAACTTGATTCAGCGCTTCAGTATGTTAATTTTGGATTGCAAGTTTATCCGCAAGAACCAAACTTCAACAAGTTGAAAGGAGACATTCTTTTTAAGAAGGGAAATACGCCCGAAGCGAAGGAATATTATCTTAAAGTAATTTCACTTGGCGATAGTTCAGCGCAAATTTATCAAAAGCTGGGATTTTGTTACTACTTCATTGCCTCAGCAAAAGACAGCTTTATTTCTAATGATATTTATCGGGAGAAATTTCAGAATTTCTATAAAGCTCTGGAAGCATTTGAAAAATCGTATCAAAAAGAAAAAGATAACCGTATTACTTGTTATTATGCCGGCATTGCTAACGATAAGGTTGGCTATTTTGATAAAGCAATTTACTATTTAAATGAAACTTTAAAACTTTCGCTGCCTGATAATCTTGCGGACATTTATACTTATTTAGGTAGAGCATACCAGGTTTCCCAGCATTACACGGAAGCAATTGACTCCTGTAAGAAAGCAATGTTTTATAAACCGGAACAAAAAGAATTTCTTTTTTACATCGGGCTCATTTACGATGATATGATTAAGGATAACAAAGAAGCCTTAAAGTATTATCAGGATTTTCTAAATGAAAAGGAAAATACTTATGCGGATTTAAAACAATTTGCCAGAGAAAAAATTAAAGCGCTGAATAAAAGGTGAGTTGACATTTTTATTTTATAAAGTGTCTTGAAGAATATTCTTCAGATGCTTCTCTTAATATCTGAAGACCATATGGTTCTTCGTCAAACTTAATTTTGTTATAAACATCTGATAGTTTAAGCCGGCAATCAACTGAAGGAATTAAGAAATTATTTTCAAGCGAATCATATTCTCTCAAATTCCAATCGTTTGGTTCTGATTTAATAAAATGTACAACACTAATTCTATCTTGTGCAATTAAAATATATTCTTTTAAAGAATCCAGTTTTCTATAAAACGAAAACTTCATTCCTCTGTCATACGCTTCTGTAGATTTTGATAATACTTCAAAGATAACAACTGGATTTACTAAAGTATCAGTATTTTTATCAGCAAATTTTGGCTCCCCACAAACAATAATTATATCCGGGTAAGTAAATAAATCATGTTCTTTGATATAAACTTTCAAATCAGATTGAAGCACATTGCACTTTTTCTTCCTTAATATAGGATGAAGTTTAGCAAAAATATTCCCGCATATAAGGTTATGCTTAAAACTCGCTCCGGCAAGCGCAAACAAGCGTCCTTTTTGATATTCACTTCTGCTTTCAGCGTTTCTTTCATGCTCCAGATATTCCTCAACAGTATAAAATTTATCTTTATCCACTTGCATCTTATTTTACCTCTAATTTCAATTTCAAATTACAAAGTTAGATGAAGAAATGCAACGCAGCCATTAAATCCATATTAAATGTTATTGAAATTTATTAGTGCAGAAAAGATTATAGTCTATCAGTTGTTTGAATTAAATTGTAAACCCCGCCTACCGGCTGGCAGGCGTTAAAACGGTTTTTATTTGCGTGGTTTATTAAGTAACCCACGAATTAATTCGTGGGTTGGCTAAAGAAAAGACTAGATCGTTAACTGTTTTAACAGTTTATCATTCTAAAATTTTTTAATTCACACAACCGGTTATAGTTTATAAAATACTATAAACTAAATAACCAGCTAAGAGTTATTTTATTTTAACACTACTCCCCATTCTGCAACAACAAAACCCTCTCTTGCAAATTTTGGAACTATTGGCTTAGACAAATCTATTACATTCTTTTCAGATCCTTTAATAATAAAAAAAAGGCGAAGTACATTATCAGGTGAAGGTGATATTTTTAATCTGATTATTTTATCAATATCATTTGAAAATTGTGGATATATAAAGTAGTAGGGATAAGTTATTAGTCTTTGAATCCAGTATTGAGTAAAGTCATTTATTTCTCGGTCAATGAATCCTGATTCAGAAAGTTTGGTTCTAAAGAATAAAGGAAGAGAATCTCTGTTAACAATCCAACCTGAACTGTATTGATAAATATCAGGAGTTTTAGCTTCGTAAAAAAGATAATCGTATTTGTTATCAATCTTACCGGTTGGTTCTGCTTGAACACTCCATTCTCCTAAATATGCAGGAATTGATTCAATAACAATTCCTCCCAAAGGGAACTCTAGTTTAACTGAAACAACACTTTTCACTTGCGGATAAATGTAAATGTTGGGTTTCCTAACAACTGCACCGCCACCGGTTGTATCGATAGGTTCGGTTGGTGTGGATGAATTTTTCTTACAACCTGTAGAAGAGGAGAACAATATTGCAACTACGATTAGAAAAACTACTAATAATTTTTTTTTCACAAAACCCACTCTTTTTTGTGTCGACTATTGTTTTATTGTCAGTCGAATTATTTTCTAAAGACTAATTAAATCGTTATAAATTATAAATGCCATTAAAAGAATTAGTAATACAAAACCGGTATTCTGAATTGCCATTTTAATTTTAATAGGTATTTCTTTCTTAATTATTCCTTCAACTAAAATAATGACCAAATGCCCGCCATCTAACACAGGGAAAGGTAAAATATTAAGTATCGCCAAACTTAAACTTAACATTGCAAGAAAATAAATAAATGCAGAAAATCCTGTATCTGCGGATTTAGCCGCGAATTGTGCAATTTTAACCGGTCCTCCAAAAGCGGAAGAGAATGCAACATTACCAGCAATTACATTTTTCAACATTGAAAAAGTGAGTTCTGTGTATTTGCCAATATCGGTAATTCCAAACCAGAATGATTTGAAGAAGCCATAAGATTTGTATTCAACCTTTCCTGTAAACTGCTCTCCAAATCCAATACCGATTTTTCCGGTTTTATCGGGTGTTACAGCAATCTGAATAGTATCTTTATCCCTTAAAAGAACCATTGGCAATTGCTTTTCTTTGTTTGATGAAATAATATTGGATATTTGCACGTCTTTATAAATAGGAATATTATTTATTTTTAGAAAAACATCTCCTGCTTTTAGTCCAGCTTGTTCTGCGGGAGTATTTTTTATAACACTACCAATAAATACTTTAAATCCGGTAGGGAAGATCATCAATCCTTTTTTCATATCTGGTGAAAATGAATTACGCGGGATGGAAAGATTTTTTATTTCACCATTCCGTTCCAGATTAACATTTATGTCTTTTCCTATGTTATTGATGAAAAGTTTTGTATAAACATCATCCCAGAAAATAACCGGCTCATCATTTATACTGATTAATTTATCGCCCTTCTCAAATCCTGCCTTTTGAACTGGAGTGTTTTCTGCCACGTATCCAACAGTTGTAGTTTTTACATATTGTTTTGGTTGGAAAAAATTTACTGCCCAAAAAACCAGGAAGGCAAGTAAAAGATTCATTGTAACGCCGCCGCAAATTACAATTACTTTTTTCCAGGTAGATTTAGAACGGAATTCGTAAGGCTCGGGTTTTTTATCTGCAAATTTTATATCGAAACTTTCGTCTACCATTCCGGCAATTTTAACATATCCACCCAATGGAAGAAGGCTAAGTCGATAATCTGTATTTCCTTGTCCATCCCAATCTTCGGGTAAATCGCCGAATGTAAATCCGTTTAGCTTGTTCCAGCCAAATAATCTTTTACCAAATCCGATTGTAAAAATATCTACTCGCATTCCGGTTAATTTTGCAGTAACAAAATGACCGAATTCGTGAACAAAGACGATTATAACAATTGTAATTAAAAAATAGATAATATAATTCATTAAAAGTTTTCTCCAGTTAAATCAAAAAAGTTTTTCGGCAAAATCCCGTGTTTGCCTGTCGCATTCAAATATCGTTTCCATATCGGGTGATCTATGATTTTCAATTTTATTTAATGATTCCTTAATAATTTCCGGTATCCGCAGGAAACTTATCTTTCCTGCTAAAAATTTAGCAACGGCAATTTCATTTGCTGCATTTAAAACGCATGGAGTTGTACCGCCTTGTTCCATTGCATCGTAAGCTAATTTCAGACACTCAAATTTTTCCAGGTTTGGTTCAAAGAAAGTCAGATTCTTTATTAATGGCAACTTTGTAACCACATGCCTGCTTCTTAATCTTTCAGGAAAAGAAAGAGCGTATTGAATTGGAATCTTCATATCGGGTAAACTCATCTGCGCCTTTATTGAACCATCAATATATTCAACCATTGAATGAATAATTGATTGAGGGTGAACCACAACTTCAATTTTATTTCTGCTTAAACCGAACAACCAATTAGCCTCAATAACTTCAAGTCCTTTGTTCATCATCGAAGCACAATCGATTGTAATTTTGTTACCCATCTTCCAGTTTGGATGATTTAGTGCTTCCTTAACCGTAACTTTACTCAAAGCATCTTGATCCAGATTCAGAAAAGGTCCACCAGAAGCTGTGATGATTAACTTTTCAATTTCTTCAACTTTTTCTCCAACAATGCACTGAAAGATTGCACTATGTTCGGAATCAACCGGGATTATTTCTGCATTATATTTTTTTGCAAGTTTGGTTATTAGTTCGCCGGCGACTACCAATGTTTCTTTATTTGCAAGAGCAATTCTTTTACTAAGCTTAATTCCCTCAATTGTTGGTGCAAGACCGGCAAAACCAACTAATGCGCTAACCAAAATATCGTAATTACCTCTTCTGGTTGATTCAACTAATCCTTCATCTCCACCAAGCACTTCACACTTACCGGCAAGATTTTGCCTAAGTTTAGATGCGGCTATTTCATCCTTAACTACAACAATAGATGGCTCAAATTCTTTTACCTGTTCTTCTATAAGTTGAATATTAGAATTTGCGGTTAAACCTTCAATCTTAAATTTATCCGGAAATGCCCTGATTACATTTAAGGTATTAACACCAATTGAACCCGTTGAACCGAGTATAAAAACTTTCTTCATTATTAAATTATTTTTCAATCAAAAGTTAGCTAAGATTCGTTTCTTAATCAATGTTAAAGATAATGATTGCAAAGTTGATAATTTTAACAAGAATTATGAAGAAGTAATTCTTTACAAAGGATTTGGCAGAAGTCAAATCACAACCGGAAAATTCTAAAATCCAATACCTCATTGTGGGATCAAAATCCAAATAAAATCTAAATTCCAAATACTAATTTCTAATTTTCAAATCCCAATTTCCAATTTTCAAATCCCAATCATCAGTCTATAAGCGGTTTATGTTTGAGATTTTAATATTGACATTCCTTTGATCCAGCTAAGCTGGATTGGCAATTGTTATTTTGAACTTCTAAAAGAATCTGTGTGTAATTGCCAGCAGAAAATTTATCAGGACTAAAATGTTAATGACAGTTACAATCTTCCATAAACCACGCAGCTTTTCATAAAAAGATGGTAGAAGTTCAACTGAAGATTCAAAATCATCGCTCAATTCCGTCCTTACTTTTTTTGCTTTTGGAATTAAAACGGCAAAAGTTAATATGATAAGAATTACCATTATAACTTGCTTGGTTGCCAACCAGTGATTTACTGAGAATTGAAAGAATGAATAATATGGTAGTACAGAAATTAAAATTATTCCTGTAATCAAAATTCCAGTCATTCCAATTATACCAGTTGTATTTGTTAGTTTTAAGTATACTGAAAGTAATTTGCGTTCACCAGATTTTCCTTTAGAAGCTGAAATGAATTGACGAAGGATTAAATCGGCAGGTAGCAGGCTTAACCAAATAACTGCGGAAAGAATATGAACAACTAATAGAATAGCCTGAAGTGTCATGAAAATTCCTTTAATGAATTTATAATAAAATTTTATTTAAAAATAAGCATTATGAAAATGAAAATCTTCTTATTAATTTGCGTTCGGGTATTTAAGCTATCAGTTGTTTGTAATCTGAATTTGGTTTCCGAAAATAAATCTGGTCTTCATTTGTTAAATTGTTGAATTGCTAAATTGTTTTAAGATTTATATTGATGTTGTTTCTATCTTCCGGAAAAAGATCATTCATAATAAAAGACCATAAAACTTTTTCAAATTAAATATTGAGATAACCTTGGAAAAGAAAAGGCTGCTATTTATCGATTTGCTACGTGGCTGGGCTCTGCTTGTAATGATTGAGGTTCACGTCTTTAACGCAATGTTACAACCGACTATCAGAGCTTCGGGATGGTGGTCCATTCTTAATTTTATCAATGGACTGGTGGCTCCCTCATTCTTATTTATCTCCGGTTTTGCGTTTATGATAGCAAGCCAGCGGAAGCTAAACGATTTTAAGAAATTCAAATTTGATTTCTGGCGCCAGATTGGAAGAATATTTTTAATCTGGGGAGTTGGTTATTCTCTTCACATTCCATTTTTGTCCTTACAGAAAATTAAAGCGGAAGCCACTCCGGAACTAATGCGGCAATTCTATGCGGTTGATGTTTTGCAATGCATCGTATTCGGTTTATTGATGATGTTTCTTCTCCGCCTGATTATTAAAAAAGAAAAAATTTATAACATAATAATCTCTTCCCTTGCTTTTGTTTTTGCTGGCGTAGCCCCATTTGTTGATAAGATTGATTTCACTCAATGGATGCCATTACCCATTGCTGACTATTTTAACTCAGTTCATGGTTCTTTATTTCCACTATTTCCGTGGTTAGGATTTATGCTTGCTGGCGGAGTTATGAGTTCAATTTATATGAAGGTGAAAAATGAAAATCGTGAAGAGAAATTTCTAAAAAAATATTTATGGGGCGGAGTTGCTGCAACTGTAATTGGGATTGTAGTTTTAACTATTGATCCAATTCCAAACTTAAAACCACATCCATCTTTTTTTCTTGAACGGTTAGGAATTGTGGTTTTATTGTTGATTGGGCTTAGATATTATGAGAAATGGCGCAACACCCATAAATCATTTGTACTTGATGTTGGGCGGGAATCGCTATTAGTTTACTGGCTGCATCTACAAGTGATTTATAGAAAAATTTGGAATGGCAGGAGTTTAGAAGAAATTATTAATAACCACTTAAATGTGCTTGAGGCATTCTCAGCCACAATCCTGCTTGCAATTCTTATGATTGTTACAGCAATTATTTGGGGAAAGTTTAAGAAAATTTTTAAGAAAGAAGCACAGGTTGTTGTGGTTAGCACTGTTTTGATAGTAATACTCTGGCTCCTTGTAAAATAGAGTCCTGGAATGAACTATTCAATGGAAGTCAAATTTTTATAAGCTTCATCGAATTCAATTAGTAATTGCTGAAATAATTCCTCAACAGTCGGAATATTTTTTATCAACCCGGCGCCTTGTCCTGCTTCCATCATTCCCTCGTTTTCGTCTCCTTCAAAAATGCCAAGCCGTTCTCTTTTCTTGCCGAGTAATTCTTTCAGTTCTTCTTCGGAGGCACCTTTTTTTTCAACTTCAAGAATTCGTTTTGTAAATTCATTCTTAAGAAGGCGCACCAATCCAATTTTTTTCAGGATTAAAGTTGTGTCATTGTCTTTAGCTTCAACAATTTTCTTTTTATAATTCGGATGGGCTGAAGATTCCATAGTTACCGCGAACCTTGTTCCCATTTGTACACCTTTAGCACCAAGCGATAGTGATGCAAGAATTCCTCTTCCATTAACAATTCCACCAGCAGCAATCACCGGAATTTTAACTGCATCTGCGAGCATGGGAATTAAATTGAAAATTGTTATTTCATCAATTCCGTTATGTCCGCCTGCTTCAACTCCTTCGCCAACAACGGCATCGCAGCCTACGCTTTCAGCTTTAATAGCGTACTTTGTCGAGGGAACAACATGAACCACTTTAACTTTCTTGCTTTTTAACTTATCAATAAATTTTCCTGGGTGACCTGCCGATGTAAAGACTATTTGAATATTTTCATCAATTACCGTTTGAACTAATTCTGAGGCATCTTCTCTGCGCAAGGGAATGTTCACTCCAAAAGGATTTTCAGTCGCCGCTTTGCATTTTTGAATGTGTTCTTTTAGTAGTTCAGTTTTCATAGAACCGGAACCAATTAAACCCAATCCACCGCAATTAGAAACAGCGGAAGCCAAGCGCCAACCGGAAACCCAAACCATTCCAGCCTGTATTACTGGATATTTAATATTGAATAATTCTGTTACTTCATTACTGATTTTCATATTGTATAGGTTCTTTTTCTTTGCGAATCTAAATAAAAAACTTTTAACCTCAAAAGAAGATGTTTGCTTTAACCGGAAATCTACTTATCGTTTTATCTGGTTTGATATTCACAACCCTTTTTAGTAGTTTTACCTCAAAATTTTTTACATAATCACGGATAGTTTATTGCGGGCAATAATACCTGTTGCGGGATTTGGAAGCAGATTAAAACCTCATACTTATTCAATTCCCAAAGTGCTTCTTAATGTTGGTGGAAAACCAATTTTAGGACATATAATTGAAAAACTTCTTCACGAAGGTATTCAGAAAGCTACTTTTGTTATTGGTCATTTAGGAGAAATGGTTAAAGAATTTATTATAAAAACTTATCCTGAACTTCAAGCGGATTTTGTGGAGCAGAAAGAAATGCAGGGTTTGGGACACGCTATTTATATGGCTGTTCCTACTTTTGATGATAAGGAAATTTTTATAATTCTTGGCGATACTGTTTTTGATGTTAACATTACTGATGTATTTAAAAATAAACAAACTGCATTGGGTGTAAAAACAGTTGAAGATCCGAGCAGATTTGGAGTTGCTGTTGTAGAAAATGGCTTTATAATAAAACTTGTAGAAAAACCGAAGCAACCAATTTCTAAACTTGCACTTGTTGGATTGTATTATATTTCAAATGCAGACAAGCTTGTTAAATCATTAGAAGATCTTATTAAAAGAGATATTAGAACAAAAGATGAATTACAATTAACGGATGCTTTACAACTTATGCTTGATGCAGGTGAAAAGATAACAACTTTTCCTGTAGATGGTTGGTTCGATTGCGGAAAACCTGAAACATTACTTTCAACTAATCAGCATATATTAAATCAGGATAGTACACATACAGATTTGAAAGGAGTAGTAATTAACAGTCCTGTTTATATTGCACCGAGCGCAATTGTAAAAAATTCTGTCATCGGACCCTTTACAACAATTTCTGAAGGTTGTGTAATAATTGATAGTATTATCAGGAATTCGATCTTAGGCGACAATTCACATGTTGAAAAAGCCATGCTCGAAGATTCTATTATTGGAAATTCTTCAATTGTAAAAGGCAATTATAAAAGGTTAAATGCCGGGGATTCATCAGAAATAGAATTTTTTTAAGTTAAGCAGAAACAAAGGTGTTAGAATAAAAATCAAATCTTCAGCCTGCGCCTTGGTTTTAAATCAGAATTAGAAACAAATATAGGAATAGACAAATGTCATATCTCTTCACATCAGAATCAGTATCCGAAGGACATCCGGATAAAGTTGCAGATCAAATTTCGGATGGAGTTCTGGATGCAATTTATGCACAAGATCCTTATGCTCGTGTTGCCTGCGAAACATTCGTAACAACTGGATTGGTTTTAGTCGGCGGTGAAATTACAACCAAAGCTTATGTGGATATCCAGGATGTTGCAAGAAAGACAGTGGAAAAAATTGGATATACTTCAGCAGATTATAAATTCGATTCGGAATCCTGCTCAGTTCTAAATGCCATTCATTCACAATCTCCGGATATTGCAATGGGAGTTGATAAAGGTGGTGCCGGCGACCAGGGAATTATGTTCGGTTATGCTTGTACACAAACTCCGGAATTAATGCCGATGCCAATTATGTATGCGCATAAATTAGTTAAAAAATTAGCCGATATTAGAAGAGCTAAAGATGGAACAATGTCTTACCTAAGACCCGATGCAAAATCCCAGGTTACAATTGAATATGATGACAACAATGTTGTAAAAAGAGTTGATACTGTTGTAATTTCAACTCAGCACGATGGTGATGCAAGCCAAAAAAGAATTAAAGAAGACTGCATTGAATATGTAATTAAAAAAATTATTCCCGCAGAATTTCTTGATAAAAAAACAAAGTACTTTGTTAATCCAACAGGTAGATTTGAAATTGGCGGACCGCATGGTGATAGCGGGTTAACCGGTCGAAAAATTATTGTTGATACCTATGGCGGATGGGCTCCACATGGTGGCGGTGCATTCTCTGGTAAAGATCCTTCTAAAGTTGATAGGAGTGCTACTTACGCAGCAAGACACATTGCAAAAAATGTTGTTGCCGCAAAATTAGCAACAGAGTGTTTAGTTCAGGTTGCGTATGCAATTGGTATTGCACAACCGGTTTCTGTGTTTGTCCGGACAAACGGCACAGGAGTTATTCCGGATAAAGAAATTTCTAAAATGATTATGAAAGAAGTTGATCTTACTCCCAAAGGAATTATAGAGCGATTGAAACTTAGAAAACCAATTTACCAAAAAACAGCAGCATACGGCCACTTTGGTAGAAGCGATAAAGATTTCACCTGGGAAAAATTGGAATTGGTTCCTCTGTTTAAGAAATATGCTTAGTTATTAAATTGCTAAAAACATTAAACAGTAATTCCATATAGTAAAATTGTTGAATTTAAAATAGAAAAAAGTTTAGTAAATAAAAGAATTGGAGAATTGAATGGATTACAAACCTGGTAAATACAAAGTTCGGAATTTAAAACTTGCTGCAGATGGCAGAATGAAGATTGAATGGGCGGAATCGAGAATGCCAGTAATGATGGCGTTGAGAGAAAAATACCGGAAGACTAAACCGCTAAAAGGTTATAAGATTGCCGGCTGTCTACACGTAACAAAGGAAACCGCTGTGTTGATTGAAACATTAGCAATTGCCGGTGCAAAAGTAAGTTGGAGCGGTTGTAACCCGCTTTCAACTCAAGATGAAATTGCTGCAGCTTTGGCTAAAAATGGAATTGAAATTTATGCATGGCATGGAATGAGCGTAAAAGAATTCTATTGGTGTATCGAAAGAACGCTTGATATGAAACCAAATCTAACTCTTGATGATGGAGCGGATCTAATTTTTACTGTTCACAATAAATATCGCGACCTGGTAAAAAATATTATTGGCGGAACTGAAGAAACTACCACAGGCGTTCATCGCTTGCGTGCTATGGCTGCTGATAAAAAACTACTTTACCCGGTTATTGCAGTTAATGATGCAGAAACCAAATGGGATTTTGATAACGTTTATGGAACAGGTCAATCTTCTATTGATGGTATTCTTAGAGCCACATCTGTTTTGATTGCTGGTAAGAATTTTGTAGTTGCAGGTTACGGACATTGCGGTAAAGGTTGTGCAGCAAGAGCAAAAGGTTTAGGTGCAAATGTAATCGTTACGGAAGTTAAACCAACCGCGGCTCTTAAAGCAACTCTCGAAGGTTATTCTGTTTTAACAATGGATGAAGCAGCAAAGGTTGGCGATATTTTTATTACTGCTACCGGAGTTAAGGATGTAATTGTAAAACGTCATTTCGAAAAAATGAAAGAAGGTGCAATAATTTGTAATACCGGACATTACGACTGCGAAATTAATATTAAAGAATTAGATGCAGTTTCCAAATCAAAGAGAACTGTCCGTGCAAACAACGAAGAATATACTCTTAAAAATGGCAAGAAGATTTATCTTTTAGCTCAAGGTAGGTTGGTAAACCTTGCTGCCGCAGAAGGTCATCCATCTGAAGTTATGGATATGTCTTTTGCTAATCAGTTTATGTCTCAATTAAGATTGGTTAATTTAGATAAGCAGGGTGCTCTTCTGGATGCCGATGTTTACGATATTCCCGTAGAACAGGATCAGGAAATTGCCACTGTAAAACTTTCAACCATGGGATTCAAAATTGATAAACTTTCTAATGAACAGAAAAAATATATGGACGATTACTCGGCGGGGACATAATAACTAGCCAAAAAAGAAAAAATAAAAATCCCCTCCGCAAGATGGGATTTTTTTTTATTAATAGAAAAAAAGTTTTTATAAATGTATCTTTAAAGTAATTAGGGAGGAAAGAAAATGTTTACTGGTGTAGGAACTGCTATAATAACACCATTTGATGAAAACTATAATGTTGATTACGTATCACTCCGTAAGATCGTCAACTTTCAAGTTGAAAGCGGAATTGACGCAATAATTGTTCTTGGAACAACAGGTGAAGCACCGGTTATTGATCTTATAGAAAGAGAAAAAATTATTTCTACAGTTGTTGAAGAAGTAAATGGAAAAACTAAAGTTATAGTTGGAACCGGAACAAACGATACACGAAATGCTGTTGAACTGAATAAAACCGCCGAAAAATTTAACGTAGATGGATTACTGATCGTGAATCCATATTACAACAAAGGTACGCAGGAAAGTTTACTAACTCATTATAAATATATTTCTGAAAGAACCAATCTGCCAATTATGCTTTACAATGTTCCATCCCGTACTGGAATGAATCTATTGCCAGAAACTGCAGTTAAGATTCATGAACAATGCAGCAACATTACTTCAATTAAAGAAGCGAGCGGAAATATTTCACAGATTGCACACCTCTTTTCTATTAAACCTGATTCGTTTAAAGTTTACTCCGGAAATGATGACCAAACATTACCAATTATGGCAATGGGAGGAGCTGGCGTAATTTCTGTTTTTTCTAATGCTTATCCTGCTGAAGCAAAGAAACTAAGTGATGCAATAATACAAGGAGATTATAAACAAGCGCAAGCGTTTAGCAATAAATATTTACGGATGATGAACCTGTTGTTTGTTGAAACAAATCCAAGCCCAATTAAATTTGTTATGAGCGAACTTGGATACTGCAAAAATATTTTGCGTCTTCCACTCGAGCCGGTATTGGAGAAAACAAAAATGATTCTGCAGGAAGAAATGGAAAAATATAAACCGAATAACTAATTGGTGCAATATGGAAAACAATTTTAAATATGGATTACTTGGATCGACTGGAAGATTAGGAACGGAAGTTCAATCTGTTTTTTCTGAGTTGGGGCACCACCTGGTTTTTTCATATAGTCTTGATGGTGAAAAGAGAATTGATAAACCTCAGGTTTTAATTGATTGTTCACTTCCTGAAGTATTTGCAAAAACTATTTCATACACAGAGGAATTTAACGTTCCGCTTGTTATTGCTACAACAGCTTTATCAAATGAACAATTAGATATTCTGAAAAAAATCAGTGATTTAGTTCCGGTGGTTCAGAGCTATAATTATTCTATCGGCATTCAAATACTTTTTAAACTTGTTTCAATTGCAAAAGAAAAAATTCCTGATTGGGATGTTGAGATTGAAGAAACTCATCACCGGTTTAAAAAAGATAAACCTTCCGGTACAGCCAAAATGATAAAAAATATTTTTGATGGAAAAGAAATAAATGTATCCTCACTCCGGCTCGGTAATGTTCCGGGTGATCATACAGTTCATTTCGGTGGCTTAGGTGAAGTGCTATCGATAAAGCACAGTGCAACTTCCAGAAGAACTTTTGCAGAAGGAATTTTAAAAGCTGCTGAGTTTGTTCTTCAAAAGAAAAATGGATTGTACAACTTTACAGATGTAATATTCAATAAATAATTTTAACTTTATTCTGAGGTTGTCTATAAGTTTAAGGTTTCTTTGTCATTCCCGTGTAAACGAGAATCCATAATTTCAAAAAATAGATTCCCACTTTCGTGGGAATGACATAGAAGAAATAATAAATACCTTTGATCATCTCGTGAGAGTAAGGCTTTAGGAGATTACAATGGATTCATATGAAATAATCAGCTATATCGCTAACTCAACAAAAAAAACTCCGGTAAAAGTTTATCTGAAAGGAGATTTATCCAAAATTGATTTTTCTGATTATAAATTCTTTGGTGGAAATGATTTCGGAATTCTCTTCTGTGAATATTCTCAGTTTATTGATTTCCTTGAAATAAATAAAAATTATATTTCTGATCATCATACGGAAGTCGACAGAAGAAATTCTGCCATCCCGCTTGCGGATATTACAAAATATAATTGCCGAATTGAACCAGGTGCGGTGATAAGAGATTTAGTTGAAATCGGTGATAATTGTGTAATTATGATGGGAGCAGTTTTAAATATCGGTGCAGTGATTGGCGAAAGAACAATGATTGATATGAATGTCGTTGTTGGTGGAAGAGCAATTGTTGGAAAAAACTGCCACATTGGTGCTGGAGCAGTTTTAGCTGGAGTAATAGAGCCGCCGAGCGCCGATCCGGTTATAATTGAAGATGATGTTCTGATTGGAGCAAACGCTGTTGTGCTGGAAGGAGTTAAAGTTGGTAAAGGTGCTGTTATTGCGGCTGGGTCTGTTGTTGTTAAAGATGTAGAACCGTACAGCGTTATGGCTGGTGTACCAGCAAAAATGATTAAGAAGGTTGATGACAAGACAAGAAGCAAAACTCAATTGATGGATGAACTAAGAAAATTGTAAATCAGTTTTAACAATTTGTTTTAAATAATTATCTGTTTGCAGATGCACTAATTTTATCAATTTAATCAGGCTGGTAAAAATTCATCTCTTATCAATTCCTAATTCATTTATAGAATTGATGACCAATTTAAATTACATTGTTTTTGGAACGCTTCTCCATTAGGATTCAATCATTTATTTGTGGAAGTTTACCTGCCCATTAAATTCTTTTTTAAACAAAATTGAACAAGGAAAAAATGAATCCTAAAAAAATGTTAATCAAATTTTTGCCAGTTGTAATTGTGGTTTTTCTGGTGATATTATTTATGGTTTGCACAAAAAGAATTGATCCTGGTTATGCAGGTATTGAAGTTGATCTTTATGGAGGAAATAAGGGAGTTCAGAGCTACGCATTAAGAACCGGGATGGTTTTTTACAATCCGATGATTACAAACATAGTAACCTACCCGGTGTTTGTCCAAACGGCAATTTGGACCCGCAGTACTGAGGAAGGAAAAGCAACAAATGAGGAGATAACATTCAACTCAAAAGAAGGTTTAGTAATTACTGCCGATGTCAATTTATCTTATCAACTGGATGAAAAGCTGGTTCCTAATTTCTATGTAAAATTCCGCCAGGATAATCTTGAGCATTTTACACATGGTATTATGCGTAACCTTACCCGCGATGCTTTTAACGAAGAAGCTGTTAATTATACAGTGGAAGAGTTATATGGAATCAAAAAGGAAGTCTTTTTAACAAAAGTTAAAGAAAGGGTAAATGCTAATATCCAGACTTATGGAATAAAAATAGAGCAGTTTGGATTTGTTGGTGCGTTAAGAATCCCAGAAAATGTTATTAACGCATTGAATGCAAAGATAGAAGCAACTCAAAATGCAATTAGGGCGGAAAATGTTTTACGACAAACTGAAGCTGAAGCACAACAACAAATTACACGGGCAAAGGGTGCCGCCGAAGCAAATCGGTTGTTAACTTCGTCTATCTCCACCCAGTTGATTGAATGGAGAAGACTTGAAATAAATGAAAAAGCTTTGAACAAATGGAATGGAAGTGTTCCTTCGGTGTACAGTGGCGCGGCAGGGAACAATATGATTTTACAGCTTCCTGGATTAAGCGGTAGATAAAATTTGTGAATTATTTGTGTCTCTGTGATTGGATTATCTGCCACAGAGACATTTCTAAAATATGTCGGATGGAGTTTTAAAGAAAGATTAAATCCCGTTCTTTATTTTTTCCAGTTCTTCCCATCTATTATAAAGCTGCTGAACTCTTTCTTTTGCATCTTCCAATTGCTTATTAAGTTCGTTTGTTTGTACTGCGTATTTTTCATAAAAATCTCGTGAAGAAAAAATTCCTTCAATTCTTTCTATTTCTGCCTCGGCATTTACAATATCATCTTCAATCATTTCAAGTTCTTTGTTTTCTTTCCAGCTTAACTTTTTGGTTTTTATTTTAACCCGCGAATCTTCTTTTTTGACTATTTGTCCAACTGCGTCATTCTTTACAACCTGCAATTTTCTTTTTTCAATGTAATAATCATAATCGCCCTCGCTGTAATAAATATCCCCATTCCCTTCCAATGCAAGAATTCCGTTACATACACGGTTCAAAAAATATCTGTCGTGGCTTACAACTACAACACAGCCTTCAAAAGCTATTAGCGCTTCCTCAAGTATCCGTAATGTTGGAAGATCGAGATCGTTGGTGGGTTCATCAAGAAGAAGAAAGTTGCCGCCGTTCTTTAAAATTCTGGCAAGTGTTAACCGGCTCTTTTCACCTCCGGAAAGTCTTCCAACTAATGTATTAATTCTGTCATCAGTAAAAAGGAATCTTTTCAGATATGTCCAGATGCTTAATTGAAGTTTTCCAAACTTAATGAAGTCGCTGCCTTCGCCAATGGCTTGAATAACTGTATCTTCATCGTTTAAAAGCAGGCGTGCCTGATCGATATAATTAAATTCAGTTCTCTCTCCTAATTCAATTTTTCCCGTTGTTGGTTTTAAATTCCCCAGAATGATTTTTAACAGAGTTGTTTTGCCAACTCCATTCTTTCCAACCACTCCAAGTTTTCCTCCGGCTTCAAAATTGAAATTGAAATGTTCAAAAAGATTTTTTTCGCCAAGCCTAATGCCAACATCTTTTAGCTCAATAACTTTATTCCCTAACTTTTCCGGTGTGGGAATGATTAGATCAACATCTAATTCTACTACAGAATTTTCCTGTTCCGCAACTTCATTATATTTATCCAACCGGCTTTTAGCTTTGGTTCTACGGGCGCGTGGTCCTCGCATAACCCAGTCAAGCTCTCGTCGTAGGAAATTTTGCCGCTTTCTTTCCTCAGCTTCTTTAATTGCTTTTCGTTCAGTTTTATTTATCAGGTAATCAGTATAATTTCCGTTGTGGGAAAAGAAAATCCCGGATGATAATTCTACAATTCTGTTTGCTATTCTATCCAGGAAATAACGATCGTGAGTTACAAAAATGCAGGTGCCTTTGTATTCAGCTAAAAAATTTTCTATCCACTCAATCGAATTTACATCAAGATGGTTCGTTGGTTCATCAAGAATTAATAAATCAGGATTTGCTATTAATGCGCGGCACAAAGCAACTCTTCTTTTTTCTCCACCGGATAAAGTGGTTATATTTCTTTCACGTTCAGGAGCATTTAAAGATTTGATAAGAATATCAATCCGTTTGTCAAGCGTCCATCCATCTGCCTGTAAAATCTTTTCTTCCAGAATGTGCTTGTTTGGTGAATCAAACGGTGTTATTTCATATTCTTCAATTAGATTTAATATATGCAAAGCGCCATCTAAAATATTTTCGTAAACATTTTTAGATTCGTCCAGGGTAAACTCCTGGGAAAGGAATCCGACCATCAAATCTTTTCTCTTTGCAATTTTACCGGAATCAGGGATTAGTAATCCAGATACGATTTTTAAGAAGGTAGATTTGCCAGCACCATTTCTACCAACCAACCCAATCCGGTCTTGTTCGTGGATAGTTAGTGAAGCTTTATCAAGAACAACTTGCTCACCGAAACGAACTTCCAGTTCCAATGCAGTTAAAATTACAGGATTTATATTATTAGCCATAAAAGTCAGATTTATTTTTAAGAAACAACATTGATGGAAAACTACAGAAAAATTCCAGTGTGTAATATACTGGATTTCAACAAACGATATTTGGATTTAACTTATATTAGTTAGTATTTAGGTCGTTAAAGGCTTTCTTGCGAAAAAATAATAGGATGGACTATTTTCAAATATTTTTTGTACCTTTATACCAGTAATTAAAGAATTTATTGAGCAGATTTATTATTACCACGTAATTCTTCTAAAAAGATATAAAACCATCATAATGTGGTTTTAACTATTCTAGCCTGAATTATTTCCGCACGAATAAGAATTTGCATTCTGTATGTTTTTAAACTTTGGTAACGTAATGAATAAAATAAATGACCATAAATTTCATATACCGGTACTTGGTGTTGGCTTTTCTGTTGATGCACCGCTTAAAGTATCAAAGTATGGTATTTCTTCTGTTATGTCTTTGGTTGATGATACTTTGATGGAAAAATTGCGAAAGCATTATTTAACCAAGCTTAATAAGCAATATATACCAATCACTGATAAAGATTCAGATTCGAGAGCACACAGAATTACCGCATACCTTAATATGGTAAATCAAATGGTTAAAGATCAGTTTGAATCATTAAAGAATTCAGCTTTTATAGTCGGCAGCGAAATAAGCAAATACTTTGATATGCTCCCGGATTTTTCCGGACTTAAAGCAAAGTATAATGAAATGATTATCTCTAAAGATGAGACTGTTATACAAAAGCTGCAAAACTGGCTGCGCGAAAATATTACGCATGGATCAATTGATGTTAACATTATGACCAAAGTTGATAACACAAATTATACACCAGAGGGCATAGCACTTTCCTCTGAATTCAATGATGCTCATGCGGCTTTAAGAGGTTTTGCTTTAAGTGAATTGGAAAGTTCAATAGTTTTCTCTGCTGGAATGAGCCCACGGTTATTCAGTTATATGGAAACATTTAAAGATTTCTATCCGCTTCCTGACGGTAGTTTTAAAAAGAAAATAATTATTAAAGTAAGTGATTTTCGTTCGGCAAATATCCAAGGTAAATTTTTAGCTAAAAAAGGGCTTTGGGTTTCAGAGTATCGGGTTGAATCCGGTTTAAACTGCGGTGGACATGCATTTGCAACAGATGGGATGTTGTTAGGACCTATCCTTGAAGAATTTAAAAATAGAAAAGAGGAATTGTTTAATTCAGCCCGGGATTTATATCTACTGGCGCTTGAACAAAAACAAATTACTTTCGATTCTTCCAAACTGGATTTTAGCATTACCGTTCAGGGCGGAGTTGGGAAATCCTCTGAACAGGAATTTCTGCTTCGTCATTATCCGGTAAAATCAGTTGGCTGGGGGAGCCCGTTCTTGTTAGTTCCAGAGGTTATGAACGTAGATGAAGATACTTTGCAAAAACTTAGCGTTGCAGGCGAAAAAGATTTTTATTTAAGTGATGTTTCACCATTGGGTGTTCCATTTAATAGTTTGCGTGGAAATGGTAAAGATCTTGAAAAAATTGAAAGAGTGAAAAACGGAAAACCCGGAAGCCCCTGTCCTAAAAAATTTCTGCAATCAAATAAAGAGTTTTCTGAAAAAGCGCTCTGCATAGCTTCGATTACTTACGTTAATAAAAAAATAAATGACTTAAAAGAGAAGTTTACAGAACCTGATGAATTCCAGAAAGAATTTGATAAGGTAATTGATAAAGTTTGTTTGTGTGAAGGATTGACAGCTTCTGCACTAATTGTAAATGGAATTGAAACGCCTAAACAAAGTCAGGCTGTTGCAGTATGCCCTGGACCGAACCTCGCGTACTTTTCTAAAATAACCGGACTAAAGGAAATGGTTGATCATATTTACGGAAGAATTGATTTGATTACTGAACCGGACAGACCAAATATGTTCATAAAAGAATTATCCATCAATATTGATTACTTGATAAAAAAAGCGGAAGAAAATATAAAACCAATTTCTATAAAAGCAGAAGCACTATTGAATTTATTCAGCAAAAACCTGTTGGAAGGAATTAACTATTATAAAAAATTAATTCCGGAAATAATTGAAGAAACCGAAAAAGTTAAACAGAGAATGAATGAGGATTTAGAAGCGCTTGAGCAAAAACTTCTATCTTATTCTTTTGTGATTGCTCAATAACATTAGTTTTTAATAATAATACAGAGAAATATGATAAACACATTCGACGAAATGGGGTTAGATGAAAAGATCTTAAAAGCAATTAAAGAATTAGGATTTGAAATTCCGATGCCGATTCAGGAAAAAGTAATCCCGTATTTAATGCAGCCAAAGTGTGATGATATAGTTGCGCTTGCACAGACAGGTACCGGTAAAACTGCGGCTTTCGGTTTACCTATAATTCAAAAAACAGATACCACATTAAAAAATATTCAGTACTTGATTTTAGCACCCACCCGTGAACTTTGTCTCCAAATTGCAGATGATCTGGCAAATTATGCTAAATATAAAAGTGAAATAAAAATCGCTGCTGTGTTCGGTGGTGCCAGCATTGATAGACAAATCCAAATGATAAGGCGAGGAGCACACATAATTTCTGCTACACCCGGCAGGTTGCTTGATATGATTAACAGAAATATAATCGATCTTTCCAAAATTAAAACTGTTGTTCTTGATGAAGCTGATGAAATGCTTAATATGGGATTCCGTGATGATCTTGAATCAATATTAAAAGAAACTCCTAAAAGTAAAAACACACTTCTTTTTTCAGCAACAATGCCGCCCGAAATTCTTACAATCGCAAACCGCTATATGAACAAGCCAGTTGAAATAACAGTTGGTAAACGAAATGCCGGAGCGGAAAATGTTCATCACGTTTGTTATATGGTTCATGCTAAGGACCGGTATCTTGCGCTTAAACGAATTGCGGATTATAATCCTGAGATTTATGGAATTATTTTTTGCCGTACCCGGGCAGAAACTCAAGAAGTTGCAGATCAACTAATGCAAGATGGATATAACGCCGATGCTTTACATGGCGATTTATCTCAACAGCAGCGGGATGCAGTTATGAATAAATTCCGGATTAAGCATCTTAAACTTTTAGTAGCAACTGATGTTGCAGCACGCGGACTTGATGTTGAAAATCTTACTCACATTATAAATTATAATTTACCTGACGAACTCGATTTATATACTCATAGAAGCGGGCGAACGGGACGAGCCGGTAAAGCGGGCATTTCAATTATTATTGCCAATCTTAAAGAGAAGTTTAAACTTCAGCAGATTGAAAAAAAATTGAATAAAAAGTTTTCTCATCTTCCGGTTCCATTAGGAAAAGATATTTGCGAGAAACAGCTTTTTTATCTTGTGGATAAAATTGAAAAAGTTGAGGTGGATGATTCCAACATTGATGCTTACTTACCAGAAATTTATAAAAAATTAGAATGGCTTGATCGTGAAGAGCTGATTAAGAAATTTGTTTCGGTGGAGTTTAATCGATTCCTTGATTATTACAAAAACACACCTGATTTGAATATTCCGCTTGATGAAAAAAGATCCGGCAGAAGCAGAACTACCGACGCTGGTTTTACCCGATTCTTTATAAATCTGGGTAGAACCGATGAGCTTAGACCTGTTACTCTTATGGATATGATTAGCGAGTTTACAGGAAAAAGAAATATTGAAATTGGTGCCATAGAAATTCTTCAGAATTTTTCTTTCTTTGAAGTTGACAGCAATTATGCCGATGCAATTTTGAAATCCTTTGAGAATAAAAAACTGAGGAACCGTCAGATATCGGTTGAAGTTGCCGCGGCAAGAAAGAGTGAAGGACGTAGTGAATCCTGGAAAGAAAGAAAACCAAGAGTGGGAGATAGAAAACCTTTCCACCGAGAAAGATTTGAAAAAAGAGATGGAGCTCAAAGACCAGAACGAACTTCAAGAACCGAGAGAACACCAAGTTCAGACAGATCTCCAAGAACCGAGAGGTCTCCCAGATCTGATAGTTTTTCAAAGCCAGATAAATATACAAGATCAGAAAGGTCTCCAAGATCAGAAAAACCATCTGGATCTGGAAAATCATTCGGATCAGAAAAACCACTTAGAGAAAAAAAGCGGTTCAGATAAATTATTTATAGAAATTGAAAAACTCATGTTTTTAAGTTTGGATACTTAATCATACCGAAACGTACCGGTTTTAATTCTAAATAAAAGTTTAGCTGGGTTAAAATTCCAGCTAATAATTATTAACTCACCTTACGCAACCCGATGCGTATAGTTATATTTTTTAGAATTTCATAGCGAAAGAAACTTTGAGATTTTCCAGTTGATTAAAAGCTGCACGATTTGCAGTAAGATACAATTTAGCTCGCAATGCTGTTG
>JAPLFH010000030.1 GCA_026390815.1 Ignavibacteriales bacterium
CCCAACAGCATTGCGAGCTAAATTGTATCTTACTGCAAATCGTGCAGCTTTTAATCAACTGGAAAATCTCAAAGTTTCTTTCGCTATGAAATTCTAAAAAATATAACTATACGCATCGGGTTGCGTAAGGTGAGTTAATAAGTAATTTCAAATCTTCCGTTTTCAATCGTTCAACTTCGCGACTAATATTTAACACCGCAGGACCGCTGATTCCAAAATGAGTTAACAGAAGTGGATCTTCAAACCACAGATACTTTTTATTGTTGAGATGTAACGAAAGCCTGGCTGGAATTGTTACCCCGGATAATTGCGCAAGTTTTGGCTCATTTAAAAGGATTGGAGAAAGCGCCGGAAATGGCGGAATGATTGAATGATTAAATTTTTTTGCCAGCTGATAGCCGCTTCCATCGCTGCCGGTTGACGGATAAGATTTTCCACCGGTTGTTACTATAATTTTATCGCAGATAAAACTATTCGCTTTTGATTTTAGAATGAAAGCGCCGTCATCAACTTTAATATTATCAATCTTAGTAGAAGTAAAAATAGCAACACCAAGATTTTTAATTTTAAACAAAAGCGCATTCAAAACGGATTGTGCATCATCATCAACTGGAAAATATTTACCGGTAGATTCTAACTTTAGTTCTACACCCAGCGATTTGAATAATTGAATTGTCGCTTTGTCATCAAACGCGTTAAGAACATTCTTAATAAAATTTCTGCTGCCGCCGTAAAAGTTCTGTGCACCAACTTTTTCATTAGTAACATTACACCGGGTACCACCAGACATTAATATTTTTGTCCCGCATCTAACATTTCCTTCATAGATAGCAATACTTTTGCAACCCGCTTCACTGGCAGAGATCGCAGCCATTAATCCAGCCGCTCCACCGCCGATAATTCCTATTTTAAAATGTTCAATCATTTAATCCTAAATTCTCAGTTATCAAAATTTAAATTAGCTAATCGATCGAACTAATGAAAATATTGGGAGTAATAATTGAAAAAACTCTAAATCCGAAATCCTAAACTCTAAACAAATTCAAATATCAAATTTCAAAAGAGTTTAAAATTCTGTATTAGATTTTAGAAATTGTTTAGGATTTAGGAATTAGAATTTAGCATTTACAAGTTGGTCTTCTGATGAAAAAAACTCAAATTCAAAATCTTAATGCTCAATTTAATTAAAGATCGAACTTGACGATGGAAACTATCGGGATTTTAAAATTGGCGGCTTTTACTTTACAAGTATCATCTTGCGGACTTCTAAATAATCCGGATGATTCTTTTCATTACTTTTAACCTGCAGTTTGTAATAATAAACCCCGGTAGAAAGCTGCTCACCATTGAAAAGAACATTATGCACCCCTGCGGACAGATTCTCATCAACAAGAGTAGCTATTTCCCTGGCAAGAGCATCAAATACACGCAAGGTAACGTGTGCCTGATTTGAAATTGTAAATGAAATTGTTGTTTGTGGATTGAACGGATTAGGATAATTCTGTTGAAGTTGGTAAAGCTCGCTTTTAACTTCGTCCTCATCTAAACTTAAAATATCTTGTTTACTATGAAGAATAAACTTGCTTATTGGATTGTGCGGATCGTTTGAATAAACTAAAAGAGAATCAATAAAATGTTCTACAATACTTTCAGAAGTATGGTCCAAACTAATACTTAGATAAACCGAGTCCTGTGGTTTTATTTCAACCTTTTGCGGACTAACATTAAATTTAAATCTGGAAGTGTGTTTTACTGAATCAATTTTAAGCGGAGCAATTCCTTTATTAATAATTAGAACGGAATCAATAAAATTCTTTTCTTCAATAAAAATCAATGTGTCTTTCTGGAAAAATAATTTTGGAACGCCTAATCCTTTTCCGGCAAGATGTACTTTTAATAATTTGGCATTTATACAATTAGTATTAAACTTAAGTACTGTAGTGGATTTTAAAGTATCCGATGGATGAAAATAAACCCGAATTGATTTTGTTGAATCTGGTTTAATGTAAATCGTGTCTGTTGGTTCTGTGCTAAATGCCGGATCCAACATATCCGCTGAAAATAATTTTAGTATTCCGGTTCCAGGATTTTTTACATTAAAGCGAACGTAGGAAGTGTCCCCAATTCTTGCTGAATGAAAAATCAAGGAATCTCTTTCAACTTTAAATTGTGCATTGCTAAACAAATATCCTTTTCTTAGAATCAAGTCGGCAACGGTTTTGTAATTTCTACCTCCACTTATTGAAAGAAGAATTGATATTTGACCATTACCAGAACCAATTATACCGGCAGAGTTACCATAAATTTCCGGGTTATTCAATCCTTGTATTTTAATTGGATGACAAAATTCTTTCCCTGTTCCATGAACAAGATAAAAAGCGACACCGCTTAATGAATCCGATGATTGATAAACAAAATAGAATCGTTCTCTTTCATCCACAGAAAAATTATTGAAGTATTCTGGATTTTGATTAGAGGGTGTAACGGCTATTAGATCATTAAAGTGTCCGGCAAAATTGTTAATTAAATAAAGCCGGTTGTCTTCAGCATCTTTATAAAGGATGAAAATCGCATTGAAGCGATCAACTACAATTTTAGGCGATATAATTTTTCGCTCAATTTCAAGATCGTATTCCTTAAGTGTTCCTTTCAAGTTAGAAAAATATTTCAGCCCGCCGGCTTTGGAATTGCCTGCTTTAAACACTATGTGAACTCTTCCCTTTTTATCAAGTACTATTGCTAAATCATTTTCACCTGAAGGATCACCTGCTCCCAGTAACACCGGGTTTGCAACTATATTGGTTTTAAGATTGTATTGTAGATAAAATATTTTGTTTTCCGAATAAGTATTGGTAAAATAAACTATATGAACAATGCTATCCGGACTAACTACGCTTACAGGTTCTGCTTTGTTTATTCTATCAGAAGTAATGGAAATTGGTTCGGCAAAATGTCCCTTAGTATTGTTCGTATATTTGATTTGAAAATTTCGGGAAGTATCCCTGCTTAAAAAAGTAATATGAACATTATCGTTTTTATCAAAGGATAGACAAGGAAAATTCTCCTCAATTTTATTATCGGTAAGATTTATTGTACTAAATGTATCGGCTTCTTCAACTGCATAATAAATTTCTTTTGCACTTAAAGAAGACTTAGTTTGACCAGTATAAACTAAATGGATTTTACCTTGCTGATCCTTTAGAAAAAATTGTTTGCTGTTGAAAGAAGATTTAGTGGAAATAGTATCTTGTGTTAAACTTAACTGCTGCGCTGCAACAAAAGTGAAGGCTGAAAACATAATCAGTAAAAGTTTTTTCATAAGCAGTTAAGGACTATGCTAAGAGCAAAAGATTTTTAGTTATTACAATTTTTATTTAGTTTGTTATAGAATTAATTCCTAAATCAATAAAATCATTTAAGGCTGGAATGAAATTATCAAATAATTTGTTAATTGTCGAGTGGGGAGACAAAAAAAAATTGCCTGTCATTTTTGTCCACGGGTTTCCATATGACCACCAAATGTGGCAAAATCAGCTAAAACATCTCGAAAACTCATTTTATTGCGTTTCTTACGATATCCGTGGGTTGGGTGAAAGCCTTCCGGGAGATAAAGAATTTATAATGGAATTACTTGTTGACGACCTGTTTAAAATAATTAAAGAACTCAATCTTGATAAGCCGGTAATCTGCGGACATTCCATGGGTGGATATATTTGTCTGCGGGCAATTGAAAGAGATCAATCCAGTTTTAGAGGTTTGATTTTGTGCGATACCAAATCAACTGCTGATGATGAAACAGTAAAACAAAAACGTTTAAACGGAATTAAGCAAATTGATGTTGAAGGAGTTGAAAAATTTTGTGAAGATACAGTCCCTAACACTTTTGCAGATACAACCCTTGCTGAAGACCGGGAAGTTTATGATGAAGTATTAGCAAGAGCAAAAAGATCTAATCCGGTTGGTGTAAAAGGCAGCTTGATGGCTATGCTTAGCAGAACAGATACAACACCATTTTTAGAAAAGATTATTATTCCAACTTTACTTTTGTGCGGCGCTTTCGATAAATTAACTCCACCGCCTGTTATGCGGGAAATGCACAAAGAGATTAAAGATTCTGAATTTGCAATCGCTCCCAGGGCGGGACATATGAGTCCAGTAGAAAATCCTGATTTTGTAAATGATGTAATTGAAGGATTTTTGAAGAGAAGGATAATATAAATTCTTCATTCTTGATCTTTTTCTTGATCAAGAGCGAGATCATGATCAAGAAAAATTAATGGAATGTAACGCTATAATCTTTCATCTTTCCATTTTCATAATTAAACTTAGCGCTGAAGAATTTATCCTGGAAAAGCCAGGGAAGAAATATTTGATCGCCATCCCAGAGATTTAGTTTTGTAAGCTCATCATTTGGTATCCAGGCAAGATTTCCCTCGTTGGAATCTATCAACTCCCCTTCAAACTTGTCTGCTGTATAAACAAAAACATACCAGTCGTCTATACCATCAAACATTGGGAAAGTTAGAAAGCCGTGAAGATACGGAGATTGAATATCCAACCCCGCTTCTTCTTTAATTTCCCTTATTACACAATCCTCCGGTGATTCACCATTTTCAAATTTTCCACCCAAACCATTCCATTTTCCCTGGTGGTAATCATTCTCCTTTTTTACCCGGTGGATCATTAATGTTTTGCCATTATTCCGCACATAACATAAAGTAGCCAGTTTCATAATTCCTCAGGTGAATGGTTGCATTGTTTTATTGTTAAATTGTTGTTGAAGATAATAATAATTATAAAATCCTGTTTGGTTCTTAAAAAATTAATCAATTTATCGATAGATTAACTTCCCAAATACTTTTCCTGCACCAGATAGTTCTTAACGTAATCGTAAATTCCATCTTCAAGAGAAGTAATTGGTTTATCGTAACCGGCATCAAAAAGTTTTTTCAGATTGGCTTGAGTGAAATACTGGTACTTTTGCTTTAGTGTTTCCGGCATATCAATATACTCAATGTTGATTTGCTTATTCATCGACTTAAATAGAATTGCAACCAAATCATTCCAGGTACGCGCTTTTCCGGTACCAATGTTATATATTCCATTCTTATCCTTATTCTCCAGAAAGAATAAAGTCATATCAACCGCATCATTTACATAAATAAAATCCCGCAACTGTTCGCCATCCTTATAATTTTTTAGATATGATTTGAAAAGCTTTACTTTGCCGGTTTCCTTTACCTGCCCAAATGCTTTATGAACAACACTTCGCATATCTTCTTTGTGGTATTCGTTCGGACCGTAGACGTTAAAGAATTTCAATCCCACAATTTTATTTAAAGTCTTTTCTTTCTTTGCCCAAATATCAAATAAATGTTTAGAAAAGCCATACATGTTAAGTGGTCTTAAATCGTGCAGCTTGTTTTCATCATCATTATAACCAAGCGAACCATCGCCATAAGTTGCCGCGGAGGAGGCATAAATAAATCTGATATCCTTTGCCAGACAATATTTTGCTAATTGAAGTGTATACTTGAAATTATTATTCATCAGAAAATCAGCATCCTTCTCTGTTGTAGAAGAGCAAGCACCCATATGGATAATCGATTTGATACCATACGTAAGAGTATCTTCAGTTACTCTTTTTAAAAATTCTTCTTTATGAAGGAAGTCATTGAACTTTAATCCAACAAGGTTTTTCCATTTCTCACTTGTTCCAAGCTCATCAACAATTATAATTTTATCTTCACCAAGCTGATTCAGCCGCCAAACAATCGCACTGCCAATAAATCCTGCACCGCCTGTTACTACTATCATTTCCTCTCCGGCAAATATTTTATTTTGGAAGCTAATTTAATTATATTATCACAGCTTTTCAAAGATAAGAAAACTAATTCTATTGCTACATTGTTTTATGGCTTAATTGTTAGCAAGGAATAATGTAACAATTCAACAAGAAAAATGGAAAATGAAGACAACATTTGAAATACTAACTGGTATGCTGGAAAAGAGGATAGTTCTTCTTGATGGTCCAAGAGGAACAATGATCCAGAAACTTCAATTAAGCGAAGAAGATTTCCGTGGTGAGAGATTTAAGAATCATCAAAGTGATCTTAAGGGAAACAACGACTTACTGTGTATAACTCAGCCGCAAATTGTTAAAAATATTTATAAAGCTTATTTAGAAGCCGGTGCTGATATTGTAGGTACAAATACATTTAACGGAACAAGAATATCTCAATCCGATTACAAAACCGAAATCTTTGCTTACGAAATTAATTTCCAGGCAGCTAAACTTGCAAAAGAAGCGGCAGATGAATTTACAAAACTGAATCCTGACAAACCAAGATTTGTAGCTGGTGCAATAGGACCAACAAACAAAACCGCTTCTCTTTCGCCGGATGTTAACGATCCTGGTTACCGGGCAACAAGTTTTGATGAATTAGTTGCAGCTTATAGCGAACAGGCAAAAGGATTAATAGATGGCGGTGCAGATATTTTACTTGTAGAAACCATCTTCGATACATTAAACGGAAAAGCAGCAATTTTTGCTATTGATGAAATCAGTTCATCAACCGGAAAGAAAATTCCGGTTATGATTTCCGGAACTATCGTAGATCAAAGCGGAAGAACTCTTTCAGGGCAAACGCTTGAAGCATTCTGGGTTTCAATAGCTCACACAAAAAATTTGCTTAGCGTGGGATTGAACTGCTCACTTGGAGCTGCACAGATGCGCTCATACATTAAAGAGCTTTCAGAAATTGTACCTTGTTATATCAGTCTTTATCCAAATGCCGGGCTGCCAAACGCTTTTGGTGGATACGATGAAACAGCGCGCCAGATGGGAAAAATAATTGAAGAATATGCAAAGGAAGGTTTTCTGAATTTAGTTGGAGGCTGCTGCGGAACAACTCCCGAGCATATAAAATTATTTTCTGAAATTATTCCAAAGTATCAGCCACGCAAAATCCCACATTGCGAACCGTATTTAAGGTTAAGCGGATTGGAACCGCTTATCGTTCGACCCGAATCCAATTTTATTAACATTGGTGAAAGAACAAACGTAACCGGATCCCGTAAATTTGCCAATTTAATTTTAAAAGGAAATTATGAAGAAGCTCTTTCCGTTGCAAGACAGCAAGTGGAAGGAGGCGCACAGGTTCTTGATATAAATATGGATGAAGGTTTGCTCGATTCCGAAAAAGCGATGGTGAAGTTTATTAACCTACTTTCAGCAGAACCTGATATTGCCCGCCTGCCAATTATGCTCGATTCATCAAAGTGGTCAATAATTGAAGCTGGATTGAAGTGCCTGCAGGGAAAATGCATAGTCAATTCAATAAGTATGAAAGAAGGCGAAGAGAAATTTAAAGAGCAGGCAAAAAAAGTCCGGCAGTATGGTGCTGCCGCAATAGTTATGGCATTTGATGAGAAAGGACAGGCGGATACTTTTGAAAGAAAAATAGAAATTTGCAAAAAAGCTTACAAAATTTTAACCGAGGAAGTCGGTTTTCCTCCGCAGGACATAATTTTCGATCCTAACATTTTTGCAATAGCTACGGGAATTGAAGAACACAACAATTACGCTGTAAATTTTATCGAAGCAATACGATGGATTAAACAAAATCTTCCACACGCAAAAGTAAGCGGTGGTATAAGCAATTTATCATTTTCATTCCGTGGAAACGATCGTGTCCGCGAAGCAATGCATTCGGCTTTTTTGTATCACGCAATTAAAGCTGGAATGGATATGGGGATTGTTAATGCCGGACAGCTTGAAGTGTATGAAGAAATACCAAAAGACTTTCTTGAACTAGTTGAAGATGTTATTCTGAATCGGCGCCCAGATTCTACCGAACGCCTTCTTGAGTTTGCAGAGAAAGTTAAACAGAAAGACAAAACCGAAGTTAAAGAAATCGAATGGAGAAAAACTTCTGTTGAAGAAAGATTGAAGCACGCTCTAATAAAAGGAATAGTTGATTATGTCGAGGAAGATACCGAGGAAGCACGCAAGAAATTTTCCAGTCCGTTGGAAGTTATTGAAGGACCATTGATGAGCGGGATGAATGTAGTAGGCGATTTGTTTGGTGCAGGTAAAATGTTTTTGCCGCAGGTTGTTAAAAGCGCCAGGGTGATGAAGAAAGCGGTTGCAATCCTTGAGACTTACATAGCCTATCCCCCAGCCCCTTCCCTAAGGGAAGGGGAGGAAGAGAGAAAATCTGATTCTGATAAATCAGTAAAATGGGCAACTGCCGATCCGGCTTTGTATGGATTGTTGAAACAATTTGCCGGTATAAATAAAAAGAACCCAACAAATGCTGAATTAATTTTATGGGAACAATTAAAATCAAAGCAGCTGAGTAATTATAAATTCCGAAGACAGCACATTATTGGGCATTACATTGCAGACTTTGTTTGTTTGTCAAAACAACTTGTTATTGAAATTGATGGTTTGATTCACCAAGTGCCAGAGAACAAGGAATCTGATGAACAAAGGACAAAGTGGTTAAACGAAAATGGTTTCAGAGTTATTCGGTTTACAAATGATGATGTAATCAATAATATTGAATCCGTACTCACAAAGATTTTAAAAGCCCTCTCCTTGGGAGAGCCTGCCTTGCCGGCAGGCAGGGGTTTGGGAGAGGCTTCAGGGCATGGTTCTATACTGATGGCAACCGTTAAAGGTGATGTTCATGACATCGGGAAAAATATTGTTGGAGTTGTTCTTAGCTGCAATAATTATAAAATCATCGATCTGGGTGTGATGGTTCCGGCTTCCAAAATTCTTGAAACAGCAATACTGGAAAAAGTGGACATTGTTGGTTTAAGCGGTTTAATAACTCCATCACTTGATGAGATGGTAAGCGTTGCAAAAGAAATGGAAAGATTGGGAATGAAGATTCCGCTTCTAATCGGCGGTGCTACCACATCACGCGTACACACCGCTGTAAAGATTGCACCAAATTATAGCGGCGCTGTAATTCATGTACTTGATGCTTCCAAGAGTGTTCCTGTTGCAAACAACCTGATCAATTCTACAAATACTGATTCATTCGTTAAAAAAATAAAAGAAGAATATAAAATTCTTAGGGCGGATCATTTAAGAAAAACCGCAGAAAAAAACTTCCTTACTTTGGCGCAAGCGCGGGCGAACAAACCAAAAATTAATTGGGATAAAGTTCGGATTACTAAACCTGCGTTAACCGGAATAAAAACTCTTGATGATTTTCCATTAGATGAACTCAGGAAATATATAGACTGGACACCGTTTTTTATTACCTGGGAATTGAAAGGAAAGTATCCGGAAATCTTTAATGATAATAAAGTTGGACTAGAGGCAAAAAAACTTTTTGATGATGCAAACAAACTTCTTGATCTGGTTATCTCAGAAAAATTACTAAAAGCCTCAGGAGTGGTTGGATTATTCCCTGCAAACAGTACCGGCGATGATATTGAAATTTATTCGGATGATTCAAGGCAAGGTGTGCTGAATATATTCCACACATTGCGCCAACAAAGCGAAAAAGCAGCCGGTGTTCCTCACATAGCACTTGCTGATTTCATTGCTCCAAAGGAAAGTGGATTAGAAGATTACATCGGTGGTTTTGCGGTAACAACAGGAATAGGTATAGAAAACTTGATTGAAAAATTTGAAAAGGACCACGATGATTATAACAGCATTATGATTAAAGCCCTGGCAGATAGACTTGCGGAAGCATTTGCCGAATGCCTTCACGAAAAAGTTAGAAAAACTTACTGGGGATATTCGCCAGATGAATCTTTTGCAAATAATGAGCTTGTAAAAGAAAAATATATTGGAATTCGTCCAGCACCCGGTTACCCCGCTCAACCGGATCATACAGAAAAAATTACTTTGTTTAATCTTTTGCAGGTTGAAAAGAATCTTCCGATTAAATTGACGGAAAACCTTGCAATGTATCCGGCTGCTTCGGTATGCGGATTGTATTTTACTCATCCCGAATCCAAATATTTTACAATTGGCAAAATTGCTAAAGACCAGGTTATAGATTATCACAAGCGTAAAGGAATGAGCCTGCAGGAAATTGAAAAGTGGCTTGCACCTGTCCTGGGATATTGATAACTTAGGACAAAAATTACGGGGATATTATGAAAAAGCGATTTTTATTAGTGCTTCTTTTATCATTTGCATTCTATTCTACTTCAAATGCTCAAGGCAAACTTACAATTACTTCAGATAGTACAAGCTACTGTTACGGGCAACCAATTACACTAAAAATAGAAATATTAAACGATTCTGATTCTACACTTTCTTTCTATTCTTGTCCAGGAGGAGTTTACAAATTTGATGAGTTTAATGTTGGGAATTATATTATTTGTGCAGGTGATCCACCGACGACCGAAATTAATCCCGGCAGTTCCATCACCTGGTTGTGGAAAGTAGAACCATCCAAACTTGGTATCCCAAATAAGGATGGAGAACACACCGTTATTGGATATTATCCATTTTCAACAATAGCTGATACGATCAAAATATCCGCACCAATTTATTATGGGGGAATTATCTCTGTGGGTTTCGATATCGGAATGGAAAACGAAGTTTCTAAGATACGTGATAGCCTTGGCGCTATTATAATAAACAGTTATGGTTCCTCTCAAATTTGGCAGATTCAAGGTCATCTAATTGATTCGATAATTTCTAAATATAAAAATGATTCACGATTTAGATATGTTGAGCATAGTATAAGTGTTGAGCCTGATTCAATTTTTACTTCTGTTGAACAAAACAAATCCACCTTTCCAGTAAAGGATTTTGAATTGTCCGAAGTTTTTCCAAATCCTTTTAACTCAACTGCAAATTTCTATGTAACAGTAAATCGTACTCAAAATATCCTAATCGATATTTTTAATTCTATCGGTCAAAAAGTTTCAACAGTCTATAAGGGAATGATTGAAGCGAACAAGAGAACTTCATTTACAATTAATTTGAATGTAGCGGCTTCCGGAGTTTATCTTCTTTCAATTCGTAATTCAAAGATCTCCGTTGGCAGAAAAATTTTCTTGCTCAAATAAATATTGCAGATTGTTTGGTTATAAAACAATCAACCGATCAAATTCCACAACATTTCCTTCATAAAATTTTTCCCTTAAATTTGACATTATCTTTATTTTATAATATTATTATTATAGAATTACTTAATTAATTAGTTATATTTCGGCTATCTACTAATATATTTTTATATCATAAAGAGGTAATATGAAAAAAATAGAGGCGATAATAAGACCCCACAAATTAGATGAGGTGCATAATGCTTTGCTCGAATCTGGATTTACAGGATTAACTGTAACGGAAGTTAGGGGATATGGGCGACAAAAAGGACACAGAGAAATTTATCGTGGTTCTGAATACAACATTGAATTTGTACCAAAACTAAAATTAGAACTTGTTTGCGAGGATGATAAAACCGAGCTGGCTATTTCAACAATTATCACCACCTCTAAAACCGGGGAAGTTGGTGATGGAAAAATCTTTGTCCTTAATGTTGAAGAAACTATTAGAATTAGAACCGAAGAGTCCGGTGTAAGTGCAATATAAACAACCTATTGGAGTAACAATCATGAAAAAAAGTGTTCTTATTTTATCGATATTATTTTTAATTAATACCATTTTCTTTGCCCAGCTAAAGTTTGGAACCGATATTTATAGCAGATACATTTGGAGAGGATTAAACCTTGGTGGTGATTCTCCATCATTGCAGCCAGGATTATCTTATACTATTAGCGGATTTACTGTTGGGTTTTGGGGTGCCTATAGTTACCCTGGTAATGGCACAACCTATTCTGAAAATGATTTCTTTGCATCTTATTCATTAACTACTGAAACAGCTGGTACATTTTCTCTCCTCTACACAGATTATTACATTCCTTCTCTAGGGATACCATTTGGATATTTTCAAAGAAGCGGTGGAGCACACATTTTGGAAGGAGGATTGAGTTACGCTGGTCCGGCAATTTTCCCTGTTTTATTATCAGGATATTATAATATTCACTGCGACCCGGATAACTCAGTTTATTTACAAGTCGGGTACCCATTTACAATCGGCGAAGCCACATTAACACTTGCTGCTGGATACGTGCCCACAAAAAGTGCTTACTATTTAACTGATAAAGCAGCTTTTATAAATCTTAGCATTACGGCTTCCAAGTCTATTGTTATATCCGACAAATTCTCACTCCCCATTAATGTTTCTTACATAAATAATCCAAAGCTGGATATAAGTTATTTAGCATTTGGTGCAAGCTTCACTTTATAATTTTTTTACTAATGATAGGAGAGACATATGTCTAAGATAAATTATTATTTTATTATCATAGCCATTTTAATAACAGCTATAATAACGATCATCCCTTCGAATGCACATGCCGAAACGGACCCCGGTGGCACTAAAACCGGTACAGTTAAAGATGTGCCAGCCTCAAAACAAGGAGATCCAACTTTAACGGAAGTAGCCGATGCAGTTGGACATAACAGAATTGCCACAAATATTATGTGGACGTTGATTGCAGGTTTTTTGGTAATGTTTATGCAGGCTGGCTTTGCTATGGTTGAAGGAGGTTTTACACGCGCCAAAAATATTGCTCATACAATGGGAATGAATTTTCTTGTTTATGCAATTGGAATGATTGGATTTTGGATTTGCGGTTTTGCCTTTATGTTTGGAGGTGTCGGTTCACTCGCTTCTCTTGGCGGAACACCTGGATTAACAAACATGCTTTCAATACAAATATTTGGAAAACAATTTGGATTAATTGGAAGCAGCGGATTTTTCTTGAATAATTCAGTTTATGATGTTGGTATATTCACGCTTTTCCTTTTCCAAATGGTATTTATGGATACAACAGCTACCATTCCAACGGGTGCAATGGCAGAGCGATGGAAATTTACTTCATTCATAATTTATTCGTTCTTTATTTCAATGTTCGTTTATCCAATTTTTGGCAACTGGGTTTGGGGCGGTGGATGGTTAGCTACTCTTGGCGTCAATTTTGGATTAGGGCATGGTCACGTAGATTTTGCCGGGTCCTCGGTCGTTCACATGGTGGGTGGTGTAGCTGCATTAGCCGGGGCAATGGTGTTGGGTCCACGTATTGGGAAGTATAATAAAAATGGAACAGTAAATGCAATCCCAGGACACAATCTACCAATGGCAATAGTTGGAACATTCATTTTGGCATTTGGATGGTTTGGATTTAATGCCGGCTCCACTTTAGCAGGAACCGATTTACGAATTGGTATTATAGCAACCAATACAATGATAGCCTCCGGTGCTGGTGCTCTTTTTGCCACATTCTATATGATGTGGAAATATAAAAAACCAGACCCAAGTATGATGGCAAACGGACTTCTTGCCGGCTTGGTTGCCATTACTGCTCCCTGTGCATTTGTTAATTCTATTTCTGCTTTCCTTATTGGATCTGTTGCAGGAGTTCTGGTGGTAGCGGCAGTTTTTTTCATTGATCAAAAAGTAAAAGTAGATGATCCAGTAGGTGCTATTGCAGTACATGGCGTAAATGGCTTATGGGGAATTATAGCTCTTGGATTATTTGCAGATGGCACTTACGGCGATGGTTGGAACGGTGTTGCAGGTGGAGTTAAAGGTTTATTCTATGGAGATCCAAGCCAATTGTTTGCTCAAATAATTGGTTCTACAGTTTGTATACTTTTTGTGTTTTCAACGATGTACGGATTTTTCAAACTCAACGATAAGTTATTTGGAATACGAGTTTCTGAGCAGGACGAAATTGATGGTTTGGATATGCCAGAAATGGGCGTTAAGGGATACGAAGATACAACTGTTCACGGCAGAGAATACGTTCCATCTTTGTATGAAGCTAATTGATAAATTTAGAAATATTTTTAAGAATTATTCTTTATATATAATTTTAAAACAAGGAATGAAGAATAACGAAGCATTCTCGAACTTCGCTATTCAACCTTCCTTGTTAAGTATTTTATATTTTTTTCCAAAAATCCCCTTTAAACATTTTTAGTTAGCAGATAAGTACATTTAAAATTCTAATAATCATTAAAACATCTTAATGTAGCATCTTCTTCTTTTATGCTGTCTTCCGTTCATATCTTTCCATTGCCCCTGAACCTTATAATTTGTTTCAAGCTCGCGGTTGGTTTCAGCAAATTTTATTTTATTTTTTGCGTATGCTTTCTGCATCTCACTTATCAGGATTGCGTTAATCCCCTTATCCTGAAGATCCGGGCGAACACCAGTAAGATATAGATCGACGTAATCATTCTTCTTCATTGCTCTTAAAATATATAAAAATCCAAAAGGAAACAGCCTGCCGTTTGCCTTTTGTAATGCTTTAGATAATGAAGGCATAGTAATTCCAAATGCTGCTACTTTCCCATCGCTGTCTAACACAACTGGAACATACTCTGCACGTATGAATCCAAAGTATTGTTTGATGTATAAATCGATTTGCTTTTCTGAAAGCTGAACAAATCCATAAAGATCTTTGAAGGTATCATTGATGATATGAAAAATCTCTCTACCGTAAGGAAGCAGTTCCTTTGCTTTTTTTACATCTAGTATTTTTAGATTATATTTTTTCAAAACTATTTCCGAGATGCGCCTTACTCTATCTGGTAATTCTTCTGGTGGTTTTATTTGAAATTCGATCCAATCTGTATCTTTTCTATAGCCGCATTTTTCAATATGTGTAACGTAATACGGATGGTTATAAATTGCTCCGAATGTAGCAAGTTCTTCAAATCCTTCTACTAATAATCCTTCGGGATCAAAATCAGTAAAACCAAGCGGGCCATGTACGGCTTCCATGCCGTTTTCCTTTGCCCAATTTTCTACGGTATTAATTAAAGAGCGGGAAACTTCTTCGTCATCAATAAAATCCAACCAGCCAAAACGAACATATTTGTTTCCCCAATTTTCTATGTACCGGTTATTGATAATGCCAGCAACTCTTCCGACAATCTTTCCATCTTTAAATGCAAGCCAGTATTTTGTTGAACAAAATTCGAAGGCTGGATTTTTTTCTTTCTGCAGGGTTTTCATCTCATCAAAGATTAGAGGCGGCACCCAATATTTATTCTTACCATAAAGTGAAAATGGAAATAGAACAAATTTTTTTAGTTCACTTTTATTTCCCACCTCTTTAATTATTACACTCACTACCAACTCCATTAAAATCGAATAAAAGAATGTTCAAATATAAATCTAAATAAATGTTTATAAAACACCTTTCCAGATAGTTATTGGTTTACTTTTAAAAATGATTATGGAATTTCTCAAATGTATTCTTACAGTTCACAAATTCAATTACGATTAAACTGAGAAATAATTTCCAGAACACTATCCGTAATATATTCTGTGTCAGCATCTGATCGTAAATGCCCGTTTACCAAAAAAGAAAATACCAGTGGTTCACCATCAGCCGTTGTTATATAACCGGATAATCCTCTTACATTAGAAATTGTCCCTGTTTTGGCATGTACGTTCCCCTCGGTTTTGGTTCCTTTCATCCTATTCCTTAATGTCCCATCAATCCCTGCAATTGGAAAGGCATCATACCAAACCTGCCAGTAAGCGTTTTTTTTCATTCCTTCCAAAATTTGCACAAGTTGTTTTGGACTAATGTAATTGTATCGCGACAAACCTGAACCATCCATATAAGCATATGTGCCCGGCTTAATTCCAAAACCGGCAAGAACATTTTCTACAACTTTCTTCCCTTCCTTAAACGAACCTATTCCTGACTTTTTCCAACCCAAAACTCTTGTAAAAGTTTCAGCATATAAATTCTGACTCCGTTTTAGTAAACCCGCTAAAATGTTTTTTAATGGTGGCGAATTATGCAAATCAATTGTCTTCAAATCATGTTTAGTAGTTTTCCAGTCCAGTATATCATCACAATCTTTCGGATTTCCATTTACTCTTATTCCATTTTCTTCCAGTACTTCCTTAAGAACTGTTACATAAAACAGGGTGGGATTAGTTATTGAAGGGGTTCGTTGAATTTCCCTGGAGCCGGCTTTTACATAACCACTGACTAAAATATTGTTTGTTCCAAAAGCACGGCTTATTGATAAATTTGTTCTACCGGTATCGCCAACCAAAGTATTGTTTTCAATTTTAAAATAGCTACTTGGCAGATTTGGTTCTATAACCACAGCGCCATCCTTAGTAATCGGAGGAATAATTTTCAGATCAATATTGTCCTCATTTAATTGAAGAGAGCCAATTTCTGCTGAATACCAGGCATCGAGGTCGTCGTAAGTCCAACCATAACCATAAGGATAATCCTCGAAAGCATTATCATCGCCGATAATATTTCCATCAATTTGCTTTATTCCAAGACTTTTAATTTTTTCTACCCAGCTTCTAAAAACATCGCGCGGATCATTAAAAAATCTGTTATAAAGAGTTGGATCACCATTTCCAAAAACCACGATGTTCCCGTTAAGATTAGAATCAATTATTTCTCCATCATAAGACAAATATGTTTCAAAAGAGAAATCGGGACCAAGAGTAACCAGTGCAGAAGCTGAAGTCGGGATTTTCTCATTCGATGCCGGCATAAACATTTTTTCAGAATTTCTTTCGTACCAAATATCCCCGGTTTTTAATGATTTAATTAATGCTCCCCAATGTGCATGAGTAAACAGGGAATCGCTAAATCTTTCTTCAATTTTTTGTTTTAATAATGGCAAATCGTTAAAAGCGGTTTTGTTTAGTTCACTGGTGGAAGAACAGCCGTCGATAAGCAGTATTGAAATCATAGCAATTGGCAAGAGAATTTTTTTCATTACTTCCTCAATCTTGGTTAGAGTATAATTTTTTCAATAGCAATATACAAAATCATTTAATTTTAAAAATATTTCCGGTAAGTAATTTGGTTTTCATTTTACCCAATGGTTTATTAAAAAATATAAAGAACCGTTGGAATAAAAAGAGAATGTGGTTTATAACCCTACCACATCATAATAAAATTTTTCAGATAAACATAATTCACATTGTTTTTTTTCTGCTGCTGGTTTTGAAGTTTAGCTTTGTAAAAGTGTGTTAATTACCTAACAATAAGCCAGTTTACGTATTTAACAAGTTGAGGAGTGGTTAACGGAATACATGGGGAAAAATAAAACAGCAGGCTGAAACTAAACTTCAGCCTGCCAGTGTGTATTATTACTTTACAAGGATCATCTTTTTTGATGATGTGTAATCGTTTGATCGTAGTTCATATAAATAAATTCCGCTTGTAAGATTGCTTGCGTTGAACCCAACCGAGTATTTTCCCACATCTTTCCTTCCATCAACAAGAGCTGCTACTTCTTTGCCTAACACATCGTAAACCTTTAAGGTAACTCCGCCTGCTTCAGGTATCTGGTAATTAATTACAGTTGATGGATTGAATGGATTAGGATAGTTCTGGGATAAATCATAACTTTTAACTACTGTGTTGCCGGAAGAACTAAGTTCTTCATTTGTTCCTTTTGGCAAACCATCTGTTTTTTCGTATTGAATATCCGACACAGTATATTCCGCATTAACATCGGCAGAATTATCAACAACTATTCTAAGGTAGTATTCGCCTTCTTTTATGCTGCTGCAATCAAGATTGATATTAACCTTTCCAGAATCATTAATACTATTTTTGTTTATCAATAAGTCTCTGAACTTACTAATAGATTTTCTATCATCTGCCGAGACCAGCTCTGTTCGGAAATTAATCTTGCATTTTTCTTTCTTTGATGAATCAGCAAGTTCTGTTCTTACCGGGTAATAGATACTGCTGAATTGCAGCTTGCTCCCTTTGTTCAAGCTGAATTTATCTGTAGACAATAAATTATTTAAATCGTCTATTGTTTTTATTTGTGCGGCAGTATTAAAACCACTGAACAAAATATTTTCACCGTCAAGTTTTATGTTTTCAAGACAGTAAACTAGTTCAGTTTCACCGAGCGATACAACCGCCTTACGCCCAAAAACAAGAGCAGGATTAGTGGTTTCTTTTTGAAGAGTTAAAAAATTATACGTAAGCGGATTAACCGCATAAGGTGCTGAGCCATTGGAGTTAAATATAACCGCTTTCATAGCGGAAAAACTTGTGCCGTTGCTTATGTGAAATAAACCTGTTATAGGTAGAGTTGTAACAGTGCCATAAACACCTGAAACAAGTTTTATAAACTGAGTTCTGTTGCCGTATGTATCCCACCATCCTATAACTGCATCTTCCGTAGTACCAGATTTTGTGTTGTTGTTTGTGTAATTCATAAAAGAACCGACCTGCTGGAATGTACTCCAGCTTCCACCGTATGGTCTTCTTCTTATAAAGCAGTTTGTTGTAGAAGGTACGTTGCCAGTCCAGCTAACAATTATATTACCAACATTTTGGGAAATGGATGGATATAAAGCACTTGTTGCGCCGCTACCGGTTGATATTGTAGCACTCTCCTGTGAACCATATGCTGAATTTATTCCCCAGCCAAAATATTTAACTTCAGTTGTTCCCTGTTGATAAGCTAAATAATATTTACCGCCACCAGAACCATAAACTGTAAG